>CAZBFW010000007.1:0-19719 GCA_964491135.1 uncultured Phycisphaeraceae bacterium
ATCCTACACTCTTTCCCTACACGACGCTCTTCCGATCTTGGATCGGGCCCGCGTGGAAATCCGCGGCGCACAGCAGGCGTTCGAACGCTCCCGGTGAGTCGGCCGCCATCGGGGCGAATGCGCGGAAGACGGATTCCGCCTTCTCGCGATAGGCCGGCTTATCCAGCAGAACGGCCAGGCGCAGCAGGTTGTGCGCATGCACCGAATTGCCCGACGGAATGGCTCCATCCCGCGGGCTCTTCGTCCGCGTGATCAAGACCTCCGCATCATTCGCAGTGAAGAAGAACGCTCCGCCCGTTTCGTCAAAGTAGTGCCGGACGGACCGCTCTGCCAGCGCGTCCGCGGCCTCGAGCCAGCGAAGGTCAAACGTGGCTTCGTACAGGTTCAGCAACCCCTCAATGAAAAACGCATAGTCGCTCAGGTAGCCGGTCAGTTGAGCCCGTCCCTGTCGCCACGTCCGCAGCAGGCGGCCGTCCTTCTGCAGGTTCTGCAGGACAAAGTCCGCCGCCCGGGCCGCCGCCTCCGCATAGCGCGGCTCATCCAGCACGACCGCACCCTTGGCCAGGCTGGCGATCATCAGCCCGTTCCAGGCCGTCAGGACCTTGTCATCCAGCACCGGCGGGACTCGCCGGGACCGAGCCTCGCGCATCCGCGCCCGCATGTCGGCCAGACGCGATCGCAGCTCGGCTTCATCCAGGCCGTGCAACTCCGCGATGACGTTCAACGGCCGTCGGATATTCAGGATGCTCTTGGGCCCCGGCGGCGCATGCCCGAGCGACTCGAACCAGTTTCCTCCCTCGGTCACGTCGTAGTAATCGCAGAACACCTTCGCGTCGGCCTCCCCCAGCACCTCCTGCACCTGCGCCGTCGTCCAGACGTAGTACTTGCCCTCCAGCCCCTCGCTATCCGCGTCCCGGCTGGAATAGAAACCGCCGTCCGGTGCCTGCAGATCCTCCAGAACGTAATCCAGAATCCCTGCGGCCGTCTCCGCGTACAACGGCTCACCGGTCGCCTGATACGCATCCAGGTAGATTCCGCTGACCAGGGCCTGGTCGTACAGCATCTTCTCGAAATGAGGCACCAGCCACTGCGGATCGGTGCTGTATCGACAGATGCCCCCACCGAGTTGGTCGTAGATGCCGCCCCGGGCCATATGATCCAGCGTCACGCGCACGGCCCGTATCAACCCCTCGTCGCCCGTGCGACGCCAGGCCCGCAGCATCAGCTCCATCGCCATGCTGGGCGGAAACTTGTTGGCGTTCGTCTGGAATCCGCCCAGACCAGGGTCGAAGTACCGCACCAGCTCCCGCGCCGTCCTCACCACCTCCTCGGCACCCAGGCCCTGCTCTCCACCGGGTGGAACGGCAGCCCACGACTGGAGATACTCCTGCACCTTGCCGCTCTGCTCCACCAACTCGCCGGGCCGGTTCTTCCAGGCGTCGGCGATCACCTCCACGAGCCGCCTGAACGCGTCCGGCGGAAAGTACGTGCCCGCGAAAAACGGCGTGCGATCCGGGGTCAGAAACACCGTCATTGGCCAGCCGCCCTGGCCGTTGTTCATGGCCAGCGTGGCCTGCATGTAGATTTCATCGACGTCCGGCCGCTCTTCACGATCCACCTTGATGCACACGAAGTGCTCGTTCAGGATTGCCGCGATCCCCTCGTTCTCGAAGGATTCGTGCGCCATCACGTGGCACCAGTGGCACGCCGCGTAGCCGATGCTCAGGAAAATCGGCTTGTTTTCCCGGCGCGCCTTCGCGAAGGCGTCCGCGCCCCATTCGTGCCAGTCCACCGGATTGTGCGCATGCTGAAGCAGGTACGGACTGGTGGCCTGCGTCAGGCGGTTCGCGCGATGCGGATGTTTTGCAGCCATGGCGCCGCTCTCCCCCCGCTTGGAGTTTGTACAAGCGGTCAACAGGCACAGCAGCGAGATCAGTCCGATCCTGGCTTGCCCGTGCAGTGCGTTCATGCTCGGCTTCTGCTTCCGGCCGAAATACGCTGCGCGCCGCGCATGGGTCGCGCAACGCTCACATCGATCTTCCCACCGCGTGCGCCACGGCGGCCAGCTCCTGCATCGTCTGCGCGAAGGTGTCACACGTGATGGACTGGGCCCCGTCCGTCAAGGCGTGCTGCGGGTCGGGATGTACTTCCACGATGATGCCGTCCGCCCCCGCGGCGATGGCCGCCTTGCACATGGACGGCACCATGTACGCGTGCCCCGTTCCATGAGAAGGGTCCACCAGGATCGGCAGGTGCGACTCCCGTTTCACCGCGGGCACCACCGCCAGCGCCAGCGTGTTCCGGACGTACTCCTCGCACGTTCGAATGCCCCGCTCACACAGAATCACGTTCGTGTTGCCCGCGTTGATGATGTACTCCGCCGCGAGCAGAAACTCCTCCAGCGAGGCCACCATCCCTCGTTTCAGCAGCACGGGTTTGTTCCGCGTCCCCACCGCACGCAGCAGGTTGAAGTTCTGCATGTTCCGCGCTCCGATCTGGAGCACGTCCGCGTATCCCGACACCAGGTCCACTTGGTCGACGCTCATCACCTCCGTGACCACCGCCAGCCCCGTCTGCTCACGCGCGGCGGCCAGCAGCTTCAGCCCGGACTCCCCCAGCCCCTGGAACGCATAGGGGCTGGTGCGCGGCTTGAACGCGCCGCCGCGCAGACCGATCGCCCCGGCCGCCCGTACGGCATGCGCCGTGGTCAGAATCTGCTCTTGGCTCTCCACGCTGCACGGCCCGGCGATCACGCCGATCTTCCGCCCGCCGATCTCGGCGCCCGACGGGCCGATCCGGATGACCGATGGCTCCCGCTTGACCTCCTTGCTCGCAACCTTGTAGGGCGCGAGAATGGGAACCACCCGGTCCACCATCGGCGCGTTCTCGATGGCGCCCTTGTCCACGGTGCGCTTGTCGCCGATCGCGGCGATGACCGTCCGGTCCGTCCCGACGATGACGTGGTCGCGCAAACCCAGCTGACGCACCAGGTCCACGACGTGCTGCACGTCCGCCGGCGTGCACCCCGGCTTCATGACGACAATCATGGCTGACCCCTTCCCACGATGCGTTCCTTCCCGCCCATGTACGGCCGCAGAGCGGGCGGCACCGTCACGGAACCGTCCTCATTCTGGTACAGCTCCAGAATCGGGATGAGAATCCTCGGTGATGCGATCACCGTGTTGTTCAGCGTGTGGCAGAACCGCAGCTTGCGATCCTTGTCACGATATCGCAGGTTCAACCGCCGGGCCTGAAACTCGTAAAAGCGCGACGCGGAATGCGTCTCACCGTAGCTGCTGCGCGACGGCATCCACGTCTCGATGTCAAACTTCTGCACCTGGCCCTGCCCCAGGTCGCCCGTACACACGTTCACCACCCGGTAGGGCAGCCCCAGCGCCCGCAGCACCGCCTCCGCGTTCCCCAGAATCTCGTGGTGAAAACGGATGCTCTCTTCCTCGTCGTTGCGGCACACCACCACCTGCTCCACCTTGTCGAACAGGTGAATCCGGTAGAGACCGTACGTGTCCTTCCCGGCTGCACCGGCCTCCCGCCGGAAGCACGTGCTGAGCGCCACGCTCTTGACCGGCAACTGGTCCTCCTCCAGCACTTCGTCCGTATAGTAGGCGGTCAGCGGCACCTCGGCCGTCCCCACCAGGGACATCTCGTCCCGCTCGCACAGGTACGCCTGGTCCCGCCCGATCGGAAAGTACCCGGTGCCGTACATCACCGATTCCCGCACCAGCACCGGCACCACCATCGGCGTGAAACCACGCGAGATCATCAGGTCCTGGGCCAGCCGCAGCACCGCGTAGTGCAGCATGGCGCCGTCCCCTCGCAAGATGTAATTCCGCGCGCCCGCCAGCTTCACCCCGCGCTCGATGTCAATGATTCCCAGCTCCGTTCCCAGGGCCACGTGGTCCTTTGGCTCAAACGCAAACGGCGGTACCTCCCCCTCATGACGAAGCACCACGTTCTCCGATTCGTCCTTGCCGATGGGCACGTCCGGGGCCGCCGGCTGCGGCATCGTCAGCATGAGCTGATCGAACTCCTCCGCGATCGCCCTCGCCTCCTCCTCCCGCGTCTTGATTCGGGCCTTGATGTCCGACAGCTTCTGACGCGTCTGCGCGGCCAGTGCCTGGATGTCCTGCGGCGTCCGGCCTTCCGCCACGGCCCTCTTGTACCAGTCGGACTTGGGATTGCTGAACAGGGCCATCTGCGGGCCCAGCTCGTTGCTTTCCGCCCGCAGGTCGTCCAACTCCTTCTGGATGGCCCGCCGGCGCTCATCGACCGCGCAAAGGCGATCCACGTCGCACGGGATTCTCTTGAGGACGGCGGCCTCTCGGATCAGGTCCGGTTTCTCGCGTATCCACTTGATGTCAAGCATAGCAGGTCCGTGAAATCTATTGCCAAGTTGTCGGCATAACAAAAGGTTATGCGAGCGGTGCTTTTCCCGCAAACCACGACCGGTGTCAAGGGCGCCTGCCGCAGGGACTCGGTCTCGCTCGCTTCCGTGCCCCGAAGGAGCTACACTGCTGCCCCATGAGTTGCACCGTCGACGTGATCAGCATCGGGACCCTCAGCCACAACCCGTTCTGGAACGAACGAACGCCGGTCCGCACCTCCCACGCCACTACCACTCTCATCCGCGACGGCCAGGCGACCATCCTCGTCGACCCGTCCCTGCCGGCCGAAATCCTGACGCTCCGGCTTCACGAACGGGCCGGACTCCGTCCCGACCAGGTCACTACCGTCTTCCTTACGTGCTTTCTGCCCGTGCACCGACGGAGCCTCGCCCTGTTCGACGACGCCGAGTGGCTCATCCATCCGGAGGAGCGCTCCACTTTGCTCGGTCACCTGAACCGGTCCCTCGAATCCGCCGCCGGACGGCCGGACGACACCCTCTCAACTGAAGAGATCGAACAGGAACTTGTGCTGCTGGGACGGACCCGGCCCGCGCCGGAACGACTGAGCGAGGTGGTTCACACGTTCCCGTCACCCGGCGTGACCCCCGGCACATGCGCCCTTCTCGTGGCCGGACGGCAGACCACCATCATCGCCGGCGACGCCGTGCTGACGCGCGACCACTACCAGAATGCCCGCATCCACGACCGCGGTTTCGACATTGCCCGCGCACGCCAGTCCTTCGCGGAAATCGTGGAGGTTGCGGAACTCATCATCCCCGGCCACGACAACCTCTTCATGGCCGTTTGATCTGTGCCCTCAGCGTAGCTCATTCCACAGATCGGCGCGGACGGTCAAGCAGCACGATCCAGTTGGCGTCAAAGACGTTTACGTATTCGAACCGCCGGCCCAATTCGGTCGCCAGCCGCCGGTGTTCTTCGTCATCTGCCAGTTGAAGAAGGTAGGCCGGGCAGCCGCTCGGGTTGGACAGAATCGCATCGAGGTCACGCGTCAGGATCAGCGGCCGGTGGGCGTAGAAGGCGACCTGAGGAACGGGCCAGCGATTGGTGTACGTGCCGAACGTCTCGGAGAGCATCGGCAGATTCCATGAAGTCAGCACGGGCACGCGAGCCGGAACCAGATCGCCCAGTTGCTCAAGCGTATCCACGACCGGCGCCAGGTATGGGGGAGTTCTGTGGTAGGAAAGCAAACCGCGTACCGTCCACGGCATGGGCAGCAGTACGAGCACCCCTAACGCCGCGCGACCATACGCAGGGCCGATCCGCGCCGCCCACGCGGCAATCAGGTCTACCAGGGTCCCGGCGGCAATTGCGGCGAACGGCGCGAGCAGGAACTGCCAGTACTGATGTATCCAGGCCTGGTTTGGGAATGCGAGAACGTACCCAGCCCCCTGGACTGCCAGCAGAAGCATCGGAGCCGCGCACGGGACCGCCGCGATTTGCGTTCCCGCTCGCACCCGGCGCACCGCCCGCACCGCCGCGACCGCCGAAACGATCCCCATGGCCGCAACGCCGAATACCGTGAAGTTGCCGAGCAGGAAGTCCCACTGCCGCAGCAGCCACGCCGTCCACGGCACCGCGCCGAGGCTCTGGCCGTGCAGCGAACGCCGCCAGAACAGGGAAACCAGGTGGGTGAGGTCGCCCCCGGATCCCCACAGGATATGGGCGATGACCGCCACGAGCGCGGCAGACGGCACCAGCGTCAGCGCTGCCAGCATCGATCGGTGTCCGTCGCCGCGCACGCACCTCCAAGCGTGATGCAGCCAGATCGGACCGGCCATCAGCAGCGCCGCCCAGCCGGTGGCCACTCCCAGTGCGGCTCCCAGGGTGAAGCGGATCGCGCCGCGGCCGCGTTCCTGCTCACCCGCATAATCGCCGGCCCATCGCAAATACCCGTCCAGCATCAGGAGGCTGAAAAACTGTACCAGGGCCACGTGGTCCAGCATGCGCCCGAAGAACGCGACGGCCGGCCACGTGACATAGAACAGGCCGGTCAGCAGGGCCCGCCGCCGCGATCGGAGCCGCGCAATCATGCCCATCAGCAGCCACGCACTACCCAGTGTCGCCGCGATCGGCACGCTGCGAAAGACCCATTCCTCGTCGCCGAGGATCCAGGCTGGCACCGCTGCCCAGAGCGCAATCAGCGGCGGATGGTTCAAATACCGCTGGGGCGGCTCCGGCGGCGCGGCCGTGTCGCCCCACGTGCAGAAGAGCTTCGTGTAGCCGAGCCCGTATTCCACGTGGTTCCGCGCGAACGTGGCGTACATCGCGCTGTTCCATTCGTGCAGACCCGTGAACGAAGCGGTCAGATTCCGGGTCAACAGGACAAGACCGATCGCCAGAATCAGCACGGCGATCGAGCGAGCGGGGCCCCATCGGTCGGCCCCGGACGCGACTGAAGAAACGGGCGTTTCCCGAGCCTCGTTCATGGCCTCGTTTCGTCTTGCCCGCCGGGCGGCTGCCCCTTGGCCGACCTACCGCAATTCCTTCTCGATGCGCTCCACTCGCTGCGAAAGCTCCTCCACCTGCTTCTGCAAAGCCTCCACGGCCTCGTGGAGGGCCGCTACGTCAGGAAGAGACTCCGCCCTTGCGGCTGCGGCCGGTGCGTCAGCCGGTGCCGCGGCGGGCAAATCGCGCTCTTCGTACAGGAGCTGCCGGTAGCGGTCCGCCGACTGTCCGGCGCCGCGGGGCAGTTTCACCACGCACGGCGGCTCATACTCGGCCAGGCAGTTCAGCACGTTCATCACGACGTCGGCGCTTTCAAAGGGCGCCATGCGGCCGCAACGCGAACGCAGCTCGCCCGTCGTCTGCGGACCGCGCAGCAGCAACTCCGCCATCACCGCCCGTTCGCGCTTCTGCCAGTGGAAGTAGTCTTCCACCTCGTGCTTGTAGCGCTTCGTGCGGGCCCCGGGACCCGGCAACACAACGGTCACCGCCCCGCGCAACCGCAGATCCTCGAGCGCGTGATATACCGCGTCCTCATCGACGTCCATCACCGGGTCACGATTGTTCTTCTGATTGCACGCGGTGACGATCGCGTTGATCGTCATCGGATAGTACTCGGGCTGGGCAAGCGATTTCTCAATCAGCACGCCCAACACCCGCCGTTCCACGTCTTCCTTGGTCCATGCCACGGCCACTGACTCCTGATCCATCCTCCGCGTTCACCCCTCGTCAAGGCCCGCCCCGGACCCGCCATCGTACCCGGGATTCGCCCGCCGGGCGAACGCCCGGCCCGGTTTCCTTGGCGACCTCGTCCCGCTACCATGATGGATCAGCCCGGGAATGAGGGCGGGGCAGGCGAAAGGGAACAACAATGACGCCTATCGCAGGATTCGGCGTGAGCATCTGCATTCTGCTGGGCTCGACTTGTGGCCAGACCACCACCCAACCGGCCCAGTCGCAGCACGATAACCAGAAGGAGCGTGGCTCTGTGGTCTTGACGGAACAGGCACTGAAAATCCACCGGGCCGCCATCGTCATCGACGGCCACAACGACATGCCCTGGCAGATTCGCAAGCTGGGCAGATCCTCATTCGACGTCATGGACATTTCGCAGCCCCAGCCGAGGCTCCAGACGGACATTCCACGGTTGAAGCAGGGGGGGGTCGGCGGCCAGTTCTGGGTCGTCTACGTGCCTCCGGAAACCGAACACGACGGCACCGCGGCCGCCACGGCCCTGGAGTTGTTCGACCTCATCCACCGCATGGTCCGCCGATACCCCGACGTGTTCGAGCTCGCCCGCACGGCCGACGACGTGGAACGGATCCGCCGGTCCGGGAAGATCGCGTCACTCATCGGGATCGAGGGCGGCCACACCATCGAGGGCTCGCTGGAGAACCTGCGGAAGTTCTATGACCTCGGCGCCCGCTACCTCGGCCTGACCCACTCGCTCACCACGGACTGGGCCGATTCCGCCAACGACGAACCTCGCCACGGCGGCCTTGCCCCCTTCGGCGAAAAAGTCGTCCTGGAAATGAACCGCCTGGGCATGCTCGTTGACCTCGCGCATGTCTCCGCAGACACCATGCGCGACGCCCTGCGCGTGAGCAGGGCACCGGTCATCATCTCTCACTCCGACGCGTACGGCGTCGCCGCCCACACGCGCAACATCCCGGACGACGTGCTCCACATGCTCAAGGCCAACGGCGGCGTGCTCATGATCAACTTCTTCCCCGGCTACGCCGACCCCGAAGGCGCCAGAATGATGGCGAACTACTTCGAGGAGGAACGAGCCCTGCACGCCCGGTACCCGAACAAGGAGGAATTCGACGAAGCCTGGACGCAATGGAGGAAGGCACACCCCATCCCCCGCGGCAGCGTCCATACCGTGGTGGATCATATCGACTACGTCACGAAGCTTATCGGTGTGGACTACGTCGGCCTCGGCAGCGATTACGACGGCGCCGGTACCATGCCCGTGCAGCTGGAGGACGTCTCCGGCTACCCCTACATCACGCAGGACCTGCTCAACCGCGGCTACTCCGAGTCCGACATCCGAAAGATCCTCGGCGGCAACCTCCTCCGCGTGCTGCGCCAGGCCGAACAAACCGCCCGCTCTCTCCAGCAATGACCTCAGGGGACCGACTATCCTCTGTACGACCTCCTTCCTTCCGTGCGACGGCCCCTCTTCTGTGGGACCAGCAGCCTTGTGCGGGATCGGCAGCCTGGTGTGGGACCGGCTTTCCAGCCGGTCTCCCCCACTTCCAGTTTCCAGTCTCCAGTTTCCAGTTCTCTAGTGTTTGTGGGACCGGCAGCCTTGTGTGGGACCGGCAGCCTGGTGTGGGACTGGCAGCCTTGTGCGGGACCGGCAGCCTTGTGCGGGACCGGCAGCCTGGTGTGGGACCGGCTTTCCAGCCGGTCTCCCCCACTTCCAGTTTCCAGTCTCCAGCTTCCAGTTCTCTAGTGTTTGTGGGACCGGCAGCCTTGTGTGGGACCGGCTTTCCAGCCGGTCTAATGAGCGCCCTGTGCTACCCGGCCGGTCGCGCTCCTGCGGGAATCCGTCTCGGGGAAGCAGCAAAAGCAGAAATGCAGACTCTCGGGGTTTGCGGCCCCGCTATCCTGGCGCGCAGTTCCGGTAACACGCCAGCGAGCAGGGAATACAGACGAAGTACTCGAGCACGAAAAGGGCGACAAACAAGCCCACGGCCATTCCGCCCAGAAGGGAAAGCCCGGTCCACACCAGCACGCAACCCCCAACCTTGGCGACCGCCGCAGCCTTCAGCACGGCGCCTGTGGTAGCGATGACCAGGCCGGCGATGGTCTCGACATCCCTCACGACCGATTTCCATCGTTCGTACGGCGGCGCGGGGCGATCATCACCGGCGCTGGCGCCGAAGTGTCGTGAGTCCATCGCGCCGGCATGCGGCATTATGCATGAGCTGGCCGCCGGAGGCGCGGCGCCGCTCAGGATCGTCTGGGCGCGTCCGGGGTTCTCGGCGATCCAGTCGCGGAAGGGCTGGCCGGAATAGCCGCTATCGGCTTCCATGGCAGTGATAGCGGCCAGCGCAGACGCATCGTCCCATTGGAAATTCGTGAGGTGGAAGGTCTCGCTGCTGCCTTCCTCATCAACGGTCACGTCGACACTGGACGAGTCGGCGGCCCAGTTGGTGAAGGCGTAGGTCATGGTGGGCGTGCCAATCGCGACCGGCCTGCCACGATCGTCGACGTCAATGGAGGCTTCCTGGCCATCGATCAGGAACTCGAATCGCGTGATGACATCCTGCTTGCGATAGACCGTTGCGGCGGTATTCCGGGACAGGACCGTTCCGGTCAGGACGACGTCTTCGTATTCGTCCAAGACCATCACCGCCTGCCCGTCGGGCACCTCGGCGACATCCTCGGCGGAAGCGAACGGAAACAGGCTGAACGAGTACTCGCCGTCATCCCATTGACCGTGCAGGTAAGTGCCGTAGGAAACAAGCTCGCCGCGCCAATCGCCGGTCTGGGCAGGGGTGCTGGCGTCGTACCAGACGCCTTCGTAATGGTCACCCGACCATTCGGCGTCGACTTTGTACACCACGCCGTTGGGCCACGTGTCGGTGATGTGCAGGGCGTCACCCTCGATGGATAGGGTGGCCGTGCCATACTCGACGATGGGGCTGCCGGAGATATCGTGGTGCTGCCAGTCGATGGAGACGCTGTACCACGTCTCGTCCGTCAGCAGCTCGTCGCTCGGATTGTTGCCGCATGCGTCCATGGACGCATACCAGTCGTCGTAACCCGTCCATTCCCCCACGATGCGGAGGCCGTCTGCGGTATACCGGCCTTCCCATCCGTTCACCGCGTCGACGAAGCGATCGCCCGTTCGGGTCGCACGCAGCATCCGCTGCAGTCCGTCGCCGCCATCGTCGGTGCCGTGTACGTAGAGGGTGTCTTCGTATTCGATCAAGATGCGCGTGCCTCGCGATGCGAGATCCCCCACGTAGCGCCGCGAACCGCCGATCCAACGCGACTGAGGGGCGTCGGCCGTTTGGACGAAAACCATGCCGGAAGCGGGATCGGCATCGATGTGCAGATGAAGGCACGTGTCACCGGACTCGTTGGTGAAGGCCATCGCCGTGCAAAGGCCCGACCCGCCGGCCGTCCCGGTGGCGTACGTACGCCATGTAGTGGCCTCCAAGCCGTACTGGCCGTCCGCGGGCCAGTCGCCCGCCGCATCGAGGATACTGAGCAGGATGCCCCGTCCATCCCAGGCGAGCACCGCGGCAGCCGAATCGCTGTCCCGCGTCCACACTCCGTTGACGCTGTGATCGAGAGTGAGCGCCCTGCGAAACAGCATGGTCTCGTCGCCGGCGGCGGTGCGAAGCGAGGCGGTGAACACGTCCGCATTGACGCCCGGCGATGCGCTCCAATCCGCCGTCTCGGCGATGGGATCCCAGTAACCGGACAAGCCGCCCTGTCCGTCACCAAAGACGGTCATCATGCGATTCACGCCGTCATCCAGGTGGACGTCAAGATAGACGCGGTCGTCCTGGGTGAGAAAATCGGCAAAGCAGTGCCCCCAGACGGTGCCGCCGTTGGCGTCAATCCGCTCGACGACCCAGGTACCCACCGCGTTCGCGAGCGCAGGATCAACGTCATCAGGCGAGGTGCATGCGTCGCCCACGCCGTCACCGTTGTCGTCGGACTGATCCGGGTTGGAGATGCCCGGACAATTGTCCGTTGCGTCGGGGACTCCGTCGTCATCCGTGTCGTCGACACCCGTGTCATCGTCACGGTCGTCGGGTGGCTCGACACGGGCGTGCCCACGAGTCTGAGAGTCGCAGCCCGGCACGAGCATGCATGGAGTCACAATGATCAACCCACAACAGAAGACCCGCATCAGTCGCGAGTGCCCGGAAGCGTGCAGAAACGGAGCAGTCATGGCAGTATGTCCTTTGAAAACTCAAGCTACCCTCTCTGGAATCCACAGTCAATGGCATTTGTACAGCGCTACAGGAATAGGCGCCCCCATGTGGCACACCTCCGCGGGGTGACCCTCGGGGCCGAGCGAGCAGGAGGCCTCAGCGCCCCGCCTCGCACGCCCTGCCGGACCAACCGCGACCGCCCCACGGACCGACCCCGGCGCGAGCAGGCGTCTCGCGGTCCGGTTCTTGCGGGCGTCCCTGCGGAGAAGAGATCGCCGGACCGTCGCAGCGCCCTGCCTTCCGGTCTCGCACCGAGTAGACGAAATTCTCCGGTTCACGCCGTCGGCCAGGTTCGGCCGGCTCGCAAATGCCGCAGTCTCAACTGAGGCCAGCACGTCGAGGGATGCGTGGCTTGCTCTTCTCTGATATCATCATTTCGGCGCCCGTGGGGTCGCCGCGATTAGCGGAAGAGAAGCACAGATGCGCCGCATCACCCGGCGGGAATTTCTCAAGTCCGGCGCCAACGCGACGCTGGCGCTTGGGGCTTCGCAATTCATCACCGGTTGCCGAAGCGTTGACCCTCCCTTCGAACCGACGGCGAAATCCGCCCGCGTGGCGGCCGTCCGCGGGGCCAATCTCTACAAGATGACCCGGGAAGCGCTGGCCGTCTTCGGCGGGGCGGAGGCAATCGTCAACGCCGGCGAAACGGTATTCATCAAGCCGAACCTCTGCACCGCCGGTTTTCTCACCGTGGACGGCGTGGCCACCGGCTCCTGCACGAAGCCCGACATCGTGATCGCGCTGGCCGAGGAGTGCCTCCGCGTGGGTGCGGCAAAGGTCATCATCGGCGACGGCGGCCAGGCACGGCACTTCTCCTGGAAGGAGCTTCACACGGTCGACGGCTCGACCAACCTCTCGGAAGAGTCCCGCCGGCTGAACGCGGCCTACCCCGGGAAGCTCCAACTGGCCTGCCTCATGGCCGATTCACCCGCCTGGGACGCGGTCCCGTCTCCCTCCACGGAACTGGGCCGGATCTACGTGTCGAGCCTCGTGTCCCGGGCCGACAAGGTCATTTCCGTGCCCGTTCTGAAGACACACATGATCACGCAGATGACCGCCTCCCTGAAGAACCTCGTTGGGGTAACCTCCACCGAGGACTACGGATTCGGCACGCCGTCGCGGATGACCCTCCACAACGCGATCGGCGGGATCGAGCAGTGCCTGCTGGACATCTGCAGCGCAATCAAGCCCGATTTCGCCATTATTGACGGCTCCATCTGCGGAGAAGGAAACGGGCCGACCATCATACCCGGCGTCATGGGCGCGACGGTCGACATGCGCGACCGATTGGGCGACTGGCTTCTGCTGGCGAGTGACGACCTGGCGGCGGCCGATGCCACGGCCGCCCGCGTGATCAGCCACGATGCCGACCGGGTCAGGCACCTCAGAATGGCCTACGATCAGGGGCTCGGGCAGACACACGAGGACCTCATCGAGCTCATCGGTGCCGGCCTCGATGAGCTGCGCGTCGAATGGCAACCGGCCACCCCCATGCAGTTGGCGTCTCACGTGGTCATGCAGAGCCTGGGGCTGATCCTGGACCGATAGGGGGCCCGTGGAGGGCGTGCTCACGCTGGGCCGATCCCGGCGCGCCGGGACCATCTCGGCCCGGCAGCGTGTCTGTAGCTTGCCGTTTCGCGGCACATCCGAACGCAACTGCCATCCCCCTGTCACCGCCTCTCCCCCCCAGACAATCATCGCCGGCCCAGATCGGCTAAGGGCTCACACACGGCGGCGAGATGCGGGGCTTCAGCCCCGTCAGAGACATTGGGACACCACGAAGCCGGAAAAACGGAAGAGCGACCGGCGTGTGGAGCAGGGGGTGCGCCATGGGGTACCACACGCCCCAGAGACCGGCTGGAAAGCCGGTCCCACAGGAGAGAGCCGTTCCCACAAAGGGAAGCCGGTCTCATGAGGCAACGCGGCGGGTCTCCACTCCTTCGCTGCGCAACAGACCGCGGCGTCACGCGGCAGCGATGAGCCGCCACGTGACGCCGCGTTGTGACTACCGACAACCCTTGCGGAGTGCCGTTCTAGAACAGCAACTGGAACTCCGCGAAGTCGTACAGGTCGATATGGTTGTCGTTGTTGAAGTCGGCCACTGAGCAGCCGCATTCGTAGGTGTCCACCGGACCGGTGATGCACGCCTCGAAGCCCGGATAGTCGTCCAGGTCGACGTCGCCGTCACCGTCGGTGTCACCCTTGTCCGCGATCGGCTCCAGGCACAGAGGCACCTCGCAAGTGTTGCCCGCGCCGTCCGTCACGCGGACCGTGCCGTCGCCCGCCGTCAGCGGGTTGGTCAGCGAAACGGAGTACCGCACGATGGAATCACCCACCGCGGCGTTCGGGTCCACCACCAGGGTCAGGTTGCTCGCTCCCGCCAGCAGCTCGACCAGGGCGATGCCCGTGTCATGCGCCAGCGGCTCGGCCGCCCGCCCGTCATACCGCGGCGGGAAGGTGTCGGACGAGAGCAGCAGCGACCACGAATCGAACGTTCCGCGGTAGTTCACGGCGTCGTCCGCGACCTTGAGGGTGTACGTGCCGGCCGCCGAGCTGCCGTCCAGCAGCGACAGCAACCCGTCCTCCGGCTTCCAGGAGCCGGTGAACGGAGCGAGCGTCGAACTCGTCGGCAGCGTGGACGCCGCTTCGTCGTCCAGGGTCACGTCGAGGTAGTCATTGCCCGTGCTGCCATTGTCGCTGATCAGGTTGATCAGCACGGGGGCGAGCAGCGACATGTCGATGTCATACACCGCCGGATGGAAGATGTTGAACGTGATGTCCACGTCCGTGATCACGTTGGTATCCGTTACGGTGATGTTGGATGTCACGCCGGCCGCGTTGTTGTCCGGGATCGCCACCGGCAGGTCCGTGCAGAAGTACCGCTTGTTCGTCCCGATGCTGCCCGTGCAGACCGGGCCGTTCGCATCAATGTCGACCAGCACGTACGCCCGCAACCCGCATCCGTCGGTCACCTTCACGTATCCACGGCCGTTGAGCGCCGGGTTCACCAGGCCCACCGTGAAGTTCGCGCTGGCTGCCGGCAACGTATCCACGGACGTGATCTGCAGGTTGTCCGACCACGGAGCCAGCTCGATCGCGGCCACACCGGTGTCGCCCGCCTGGGCGTCACTGGCGGTTCCTTCGAACTCGGACGTCGCCGGATTCACGCTTCCACTGACCAGCGGCAGCGTCCCATCGGCTGAAGCCGCAGCCAGGCTGATCGCCTGGGTGGTCACGTTCGACAACCCGTCGATGATCTCCAGCGTGCCGCTTCCCGACTGAGCCGGATCGACCAGTTCGACCCGGTAATCGACGACCTCGTCACCCGGCGTGAAGGACGCCACGACCGTCAGGTTCGTGGCACCCGCCGCAAGCTGAACAGCGCTGATGCCGGCACCCGGCAGCAGGTCGATCGCCCGGCCCACGTAGCGTTCCGGCCCGCACGGGTTCTTCAGCGTGAGAGCCCAGCGACGGAACACGTTGTCCTCCGAGCCCGGGAAGTCGCGCTGGTCGATCACCTGGATCTCCCAATCACCCGTGGCGGGACCGCCCGCGACCTTGAACAGCATGGCATCGCGGTTGTCTGAGGTAATCCCTTCGCCGAAGTACTCTCCGCGGCCGTCCGGCTGCTTGACGCCCAGGGTGTCGATCGCGCTGTTCGCGGGCTCGAGGTGGATGTCATCCGCCTGCGGCGCGTCGTCATCCAGGATGATGTCGAAGCTGGGTTTGGTGTTGCCCACCGCGCTGCGCTCATCCATGCCGGTGCGGTTCAGCAGTACGGCGGTCTCGCCCGCGTGCGTGAGCTTGGCCGCGATGCGCCCCTGGCTCTCCGCGTCGATCATGAGCGCTACTTCCACCTCGCCCACCAGGAACGAATCCGGAACGCTCACCGTGGACACCACACCCACGGGGTCGTTGGAAATGACCCACTGCTGAATTTCCTGCTTGAACGTGAGGTCCTGCGTCACCGACCCGCTGTTGGCCGGCCCCGCGATGTCCGTGTAGCCGTTCAACGAAATCACGCTCTGGCAGGTATTCTGCTGCATGTCGGTCACTGTGACCGTGGCCGTCCCGTTCTGCGTCGGGTCGACCAGGGAGACCGTATAGGGTACAGACAGGTCACCCGCCACGAACGCCGGCGACACGTTGAGCTGCACGTTCGTACCCGTCGTTAGAACGACCGACTGGATGCCATCGTCGTCCGTGGCCGTGCCGTCAAACGCCTCCGGCCCGGCAAACGCCGCGTCCACGTCGAGCGACCACCGCACCAGCGTGGCCCCGAAGCTGTCGGAGCTGTTATCGTCGACCACATTGAGCAGCCAGGTTCCCTGGGCCTGTTCTCCGATCAGCTTGGCGAGCCCCGCCGGGTCCTCCGGCTTCCAGGTACCCGTGTAGGGAGCGCTGCTGCTGGAAGTCGGGATCATGGCCGCCGCGGAGTCGTCAAACGTTGCATCGGTCACGTCGTATTCCAGGCTGCTCGGCCGGTTCGTGAACAGCTCCACGCTGGTCCCGGCGGGGCTGAGCAGGTACACGTCCAGGTCGTACGGGTCGATCGCGTTGATCGTCAACGTCACGTTGACGTCGATGATCAGGCCCGCGTCGCCGATGTCGATCGTGCCGTTGATCCCGGTCAAGTTGTTGTTCGGCACGTGGATTGGGTCGTGCAGGCTGTACGGGGATCGATTTGAGAAGTTGAACCCGCTACAGCTCGGAGCGCTCACGTCAATCTTGACGAACGCGCAGAACGTGTTGCCCTGGCAGTCCGTAATCAGCAGCTTGCCTTCGCCGTTGGCCGCCGTGTTGATCAACTCCACGTCAAACGTGACCGTGGGATCACCGGCCGTGAAGCTGAGATTGGTGATCTGCAGGTTCGTGTCGTTGAACAGCGAAACGGCGCAGATGCCGGAGTCACCGGCCTGGTTGTCACTCGCGGAAACCGCGATGACGTCGCTCACGTAGTTCGGCGTAAGCGTGGCCTGCGGGTCCAGCTCATCCGTCAGGGCCGGAGCGGCGTCGTTGAGGAAAATCGCCAACTCGTACGTTTTGGTCGGGCCGACCTGCGTCGAGCTCTGCGGCTTGACGGCCGCGTAGTGCGTGCCGGTCACCCGGGCGACGAAGAACCCGCCCTGGGCGGGGTAGTCCGCGTCCCCGCCGGATTGAATCGCGTTCGAGTCGCTGATGTCATCGAACATCAGATCGCCGGCAGGGTCATACACCAGAACCTGGCCGGCAAAGGCGTTTGGATCGGTGCTCGGTGCGGTGAAGCCGGTGGAGTCACGCTCCGGATCGCCGTCCAGGGCGATGAACACCCGGTCGCCCGCCGTGGCGTTGAACACGTAGACGTCCACGTCGCCGGTCACGTCCGCGGCACCGGCGTAGAACAGCTTGCCGCTTCGATCGGCCGCAGCCAGCGTGCCGTTCGGCTCACATTCGGGAGCCGCGGGTCGGGTACCCGGCTCGACACCGACGTGCAGCCGGTACCGGTGCACCACGTGCGTCGTGGTCCCCGCGTAGTCGATTTTCAGGTAGTGCGGCCCGTTGCTGGTCAATTCCGCACCCGCGATGACCGGCGACGAGGTCGAATAGATGTATTCGAGATCGTCATAGAGCGGACCGGCGCCAAGGCCGTCCGCGTCGTCGTTGTCGAATTCGATGAGCGTGGTTTCGTCCGCGGCGTAGAACCACATGTCCAGGTCCAACGTGGTGTTGATCGTCCCGCCGTTGTTCGCCCACGCGTAGACCCGGTCACCCGTCTGACCCGGAATCGCGAAGTAATCCACGTCCAGCGGGCCCTGAATCTGTCCGCCGTTGAGCGGAGTCGTGATGGTCGTGGCCGTCGTCGCGTCGTCGTTCGGCTCGATTTCGCTGATCTCGTAGCCGAAGGCCGTGTCCACGATCAGCGTGTAGGTGCCCGTCGTGCTGGCCCCGTCATCCTCGTCCACGACGATCCAGTAGTCCTTGCCCGCCTCCAACGTGGCCACCACCAGGTCGTGCTTGCCGCCGCCCGAGCCGGCATTGTGCGATGCACCGAGGCACCCGTCGCCCGGGAACGGGCACGAATCATCGACATAGATCACGCCGTCAAAGCCCTGGGTGACCAGTTCAAACGCGTAGTCGCCATCGGCCGGCGGAGAGAACAGGTAGACATGGTCGATGCCTATAGCGCTGGTGGGGGCCTTTACCGCACAGCGGCCCGTAACCTGGTCGATGAACGTGAAATCGTTCAACGCGCCGGCGAGATTGTTCAGCACCGCGTAGGGCAGCGATGCCGACGGAATGGTCTCGATGCTGTCGCAATTGTCCGGGATCGTCGGCGACAGCGTGTCCACGATCATGGTGAACGACGTGTTGTCCAGCGAGGCGGCGTCGTTGTCCACGCCGATGTGGTACTCAATCCCCGCGGTTAACGCCACGTCCACGTAGACTGGAACCGCGTTGGTACTCGCTCGCGCCCCGGCCAGGTACACGGGCGTCGTGTCGAGATCCGTCCCCACGTATACCACGTGCCGGCGCTCGCTGCTCCGCAGTGGCGCCCGCTGCCACGGCAGAATCTGGACGCGGTAGGTGTCCGTCACAGACGGAGTGAAGCTGAAGAAGACATCCGGTCCGTCATCCGACCCCGCGGGGATCGAACCCAACGGAACGCCCTGGATGTCGTTCGCCGCCCCCTCCAAAGTACCATAAATGATGATGGGCACTGCCGGTCCGATCACTTCGGCGCCGGCGGGGGTGTCGTTCGGCGCCACCGGAGGCGCTGCCATCGCCGCCAGGGGGATGACCCCCAGCAGCACCAGGGCGGCAACGCCGCAGATCCGGGTCGTGTTGAGCGTGCCGGGCACGCTTCTTTCCGTTGCTAGCATCGCATACTCCTCCATACAAAAACAGGAAGACGCTTGGACTTCGTGTGCCGCTGTGCTCGGCTACCGCGCGCACGCGCGATACGAGCGCGACTCGCCACGCCTCTTACGCTCATCCGGACAGCAATCATCCATCCGGTCTGTTGGGCATTCGATCTGGAACCTGGATAGGACTCTCGCCCCCGACCTGTTCGGGACGCGAGGTGCCAGTCCGCCACTGAACCGCTGGACAAAGCCCCGAGGAGTGAAAGACGAACCCTCTGAAGGCTTCTTACGTCCTCCAACATACTAGTAGACCGAATGACGCGAATAAGGTCAACCCCTTCTTTTTCTGCGTAAAGAGTCACTTGACCGGTTTGGCTGTCTGTCGGATTACGTCTTTCCAGGGCCGAAGAATGCAGATGCAATGCTTCTGGTTGCGTTCAACACAGGGTTTGCCTATACTGGATTTCCAGCAAGAGGGCGTCTGTTGCGTTGGTCATTGAGAGGAGAGAGGCACAGTGCCTGTGATGGGCCGCCCGAGCGTCCGCTGCGCGCCTTCTCCAGCCCTCTGGGATGTGGCGCAGCCGGTATCCCCCAATCTCAACGGTATTTGCTGACGAACACCTTCGTTTTCGCAGACTGGAGTTGACCCTGTGTGCCGTAAAATCGATCAGCGATTCCTTTGGACCTTGGTTCTTCTATCTGCTTCTGTGACATACGCTTCAGGTGCTTTCGCGAGCACCGGCGCCGGCGCCGATCTGTCTCAGATCCCCGCATACTTCCATGACGGGACCGGCCAACGGCTGTTCACGCCGAGTGATACTGAGTTCGTTGTGCGTGTCACTCCCCGCCCCGGACGCTCCGGCGAACGCCCGGAGAACCTGCCGCCGCGCGTCAGTCCCCTCACGCTGCCATCTGCCGCAGCCGCGCTGGAGGGGCAGCTGGAGGGGCGGAACATCTTCATCGTGCGCGATGCTCCAAAGGCGTCGATCGAGCGCGCCCCGGAGATCGGAAGAGCACACGTCTGAACTCCAGTCACGAGATTCCATC
>CAZBFW010000008.1:0-19024 GCA_964491135.1 uncultured Phycisphaeraceae bacterium
TCTGCTCCGGACCGAGAATGTTGCCCGCCCCGCGGATTTCCAGGTCACGCATGGCAATGCGGAAGCCCGCCCCCAGCTCGGAGAACTCCTCAATCGCCTTGAGCCGCTTGGCAGCCTTGGACGTCACCGGCCGGTCCGGCGAGAGCAGCAGGTAGCAGTACGCCTGGTGCTTTGATCGGCCCACGCGGCCGCGAAGCTGGTGCAGGTCGGCCAGGCCGAACCGGTCGGCCCGATCAATGAAGATCGTGTTGGCGGCCGGGATGTCGATGCCGCTCTCAATGATGGTCGTGCAGACCAGCACGTCCGCCTCGTGCCGCATGAAGGCCGTCATGACCTTTTCCAGCGCCCCTTCCCGCATTTGCCCGTGCCCCACCAGGATGCGGGCCTCCGGCACCATCCGCCGCACCTCGTCCGCCACGCGGTCGATGGACTGCACCACGTTGTGCACGAAAAAGACCTGGCCGTCCCGGTTCATTTCTCGCACGATGGCCTGGCGGATCAGGTTCGCGTCGAACGCGCAGACCTGCGTGGCGATGGAGCGCCGGTCCACCGGCGGCGTTTCCAGGGCGCTGATGTCGCGAATGCCCAGCAGCGACAGGTGCAAGGTGCGGGGAATGGGCGTGGCCGTCATCGTGAGCACGTCCACCGTCTCGCGAAACTGCTTGAGCCGCTCCTTGTGCTCCACGCCGAAGCGCTGTTCCTCGTCAATCACCACCAGCCCCAGGTCCGCGAAACCCACGTCCTTGCTCAGCAGCCGGTGCGTGCCGATCACCATGTCCACCTGCCCCTTGTGGGCGGCCGATACGATGTCCGCCTGCTCCGCCTTCGTCCGAAAGCGCGACAGGCACGAGACCGACATCGGGTAGTCGGCCAGCCGCTCGCAGAACGTCTGGTAGTGCTGCTCGGCCAGCACGGTGGTCGGCACCAGCACCGCCACCTGCCGGCCATACTCGACCACCTTGAACGCGGCCCGCAGGGCGATCTCGGTTTTGCCATAGCCCACGTCACCGCAGAGAAGGCGGTCCATGGGGCGCGGCACGCACAGGTCACGCTTGACCTGCTCGGCCGTCACGAGCTGGTCTTCGGTCTCTTCATACTCAAACGCCGCCTCAAACTCCCGCTGCCACTGCGTATCCGCGGGATAGGCGGTGCCCTCGTTCAACCGGCGGGCAGCCTGGATGCGAAGCAGCGATTCGGCCAGGTCCGAAACGGCACCGGTGACCTTTTCCTTGGTCTTGCGCCAGCGCGTGCCGCCCAGCCTGGACAGCCGAGGCTTGACGCCGGCCGCCCCGATGTACTTCTGAACCAGGTCAATCTGGCTGGACGGCACCCGCAGGACGGCCTTTTCGTCAAACTCCAGCGTCAGGAACTCTTCCTGCTTGGCCGAGTCGCCCTTGCGAACCAGCTCCAGCCCCTTGAAGCGGGCAATGCCGTGCTGCGCGTGCACCACCAGGTCACCCGGCTGGAGTTCGGCCCACGTCTCCAGCGGCCTTGCGGCGTGGAACCGGCGCAGTCGGCGCCGCTGCCGCTGTCGTTGAAACAGCTCGTGATGGCCGACCACGATGGTTCGGGCGGTCCGCCACTCAAACCCCTCGTGCAGCAGGCCGACGCGCAGCTCGATGTTCCTCGGCAGATCGCCTTGTGCCTCGCGAACCAGCTCCGCCAGCCGGGACCGCTCGCCCTCGTTATCGCAGACCACGATCACCCGCGAACCGACGGCCTGTTCACAAAGGGTCCGAATGACCTCCGTCGATTTGCCTTCGAACCGCGCCAGGCTGGCGACGTCGAACTTGTGAACGTCCTCCCCCCGGCCGGTCGGGGCCCCCACCAGGCGGGAGAGATGAATCTGCGAGAAGTCGTTCACGCGGCGCAGAACGGTCTCCACGGGGTACAGCTCACGAGGGTCGCCCAGCCGGCGGCGAAGCGTGCGGCCCATCTCCTGCACCTCCGCGGGGTTATCCAGGGCGACGATGGCGTTGCGGGGCAGGTAGGCGAAGAGATCCGTAAGCGGCTCACCGCCCGGCTTCCCTTCCGGAAGGGCCACGATGGTGACCTCGCGCACGGTCCCCGTCGAGCGCTGCGAACTGACGTCGAACCGGCGGATCGACTCAACCTGGTCGTCGAGCAGCTCGATCCGCACCGGCTCGTCGTCCCCTCGCGGAAAGATGTCGAAGATCCCGCCGCGCAGGGCGAAGTCGCCGGGCGACTCCACGAGATCCAGCCGGGTGAATCCGCGCTCCACCAGCCACGCCGCGATGGCCTCCGAACTTGCCGGCCGGCCCACCGCGATGTGCAGCGCGTTGGCCGCCAGCGCGGCGGGCGTGGGCACCGGCTGCATCAGGGCCAGCACGGGGCATACGATCAGCCCCGGCCCCCCTGCATCGTTGCCGCCGCCCGCCAGCAGATTGCACAGTCGCAGCCGCTCCGCGTCGATTTCGCCCGCCGCCGCACCCTCGCCGGGCAGCGTTTCCCAGGCGGGGAACAGCTCGCAGCCCCGACCCCGAAAGAATTCGATGTCCTCGCGGGCGCTGTCGGCCTCGTCGAAATGCGAAGTGACGTATAGAACCGGCCGGCCGGCGGTGTCCGCGATAGCGGCGGCCAGCATGGGCGCAGAAGATCCCCACAGCCCGGTTGCGAATACCGCCCCCGTCTCGGACCGCATCCGCTCACACAGGCGCACCAGGTTGGGATCAGCGGCGATCGATTCGATCACCATGGTCGTGCGGAGATGATAACCGGCCGGCCGACGAGCCGGCAATGCGGCCCGCCGGCTCAGGAAGCCGATCGGCGGGCGTAGCGGATGGCCTGTTTCACGGCCTCGCCCGCGGGAGGGCTCAACCGGCCCAGTTCGGCGAACGTGATCGCGGTGACGCCGCGGGCCGTGGCGGCGGCCACGTCAGACACCAAGGCCTGCGGCCGGCAGACGGTGTCCGCATCCACGCGGAATTCCAACTCGCAGCCATCCGGGAATTCGGAACCGGCGTATCGCCAGCACACACCGGCCACACTGGGCCGCGCGGATTCAAGCGGATCCGGGATTTCGCGGCCCGTGCGATGGAGAATGATCGGAATGTCGCTCGCCCCGGCCAGCTGGGCGGTTGCCCGGGCCAGGCCGGCGGACTGCCCTTGCATGTAGGCCCGCAGCACGTCGTCCTCGGCCAGAGGCTTGTGAAACGGCCGGCCGCGCCCCGCGCCCCTCTCCACCGCCTCGAGCAGCATCACCCGGGCCGACCGGGCCGCCGCGTTCACGTCCAGTTCTTGCCCCGCGGCCTCCTGCCGGCACGACTCGCAGAAGCAGAGGGCCAGCAGAAGATCGACGATCTCGCTGCCGCTGAGGGGCAACGACAGCTCGGCCGTGGCCTCGCCCATCCGACCCAGATCCCAGTCCTGCAGCACCACGGCGTCCGGCGAGAACACCCGGCCCACATCCGCGACCAGGGCCGCGACCATCGCCCGCACGTCGGGATTCGCCGGGCAGAGACGCGTCGGGGAGAGGTCGTCGAGCACGTTCTTGAAAGCGCAAGTCTCGTACCGTTCCGCCAGTCGGCCCAGCCGAAGGGCCGAAACAGCCACGCGCAGGCCGAGGCCGCGGTTTCGGATGGCGGTTGCCGCTGCGATCAGGCGGTTGCGGGCCTTGGCGATCTCGGCGACGACCGGCTTGCAGCGGGTGGCGCTGTAGGCGGCTTCATCCGGCGTGTACATGAGGCCGCCACGGGTCCGGACGATAGCCAGATCGGCGCCGCGACGGGCACACAGGGCGACCTGGGGTCCGCACCCGGCCACGAGCGTCACGCCCGTTGCGCCAAGCGTGCCCTGGACGTAATCAAGCTCCGCATCGAGCCCGCCGTCGTCAAAGTCCCACGCCTGCGCCTGGATGAACACGTGCAGCATGTTCGCACATCCAATCCGGATCCGCCGCCATCGTTGCGGTGCGGCCATCTTAGCGGGATGAACGCCTGCGGCCAATGTGCCCGGCAGGCATCATCATTTCACAGATCTCACACGCTGTGAGTTCTGAAGAGGCGGCATTCGTGGAAAACGGGGTCGCGCAATCGGAGCTGGTTTCGCATATAGTGTGGCGTGAGCGTACCGCGCGGCGCGGATAAACGTAGACGAGACCGTCTGGATACGAGAGAACACTACCGAACCATGCCACCGACCATCGACACGATTTACACGGGTGACTGCATTGCGGGCATGAGCGCGATGAATCCCGAGAGTGTGGACCTCGTGTTCGCCGATCCGCCGTTCAATATCGGCTATGACTACGACGAGTATGACGACCGCAAGGCGGGCGAGGAGTACCTGGCCTGGTCGCGGAACTGGATGGCAGAGGTGTGGCGCGTGCTCAAGCCGACGGGCACGTTCTGGCTGGCCATCGGGGACGAGTACGCGGCGGAACTGAAGCTGCTGGCCCAGCGTGAGCTGGGATTCGCCTGTCGAAGCTGGGTGGTCTGGTACTACACGTTCGGCGTGCATTGCGTGCGGAAGTTCGCCCGGTCGCACGCGCACCTGTTCCATTTCGTGAAGGACGCGAAGGACTTCACGTTCAATATCGACGACCCCGACGTGCGCGTGCCCTCGGCCCGGCAGCTCGTGTACGCTGACGCGCGGGCCAACCCCCGGGGCCGCCTGCCGGACGACACCTGGATCCTGCGGCCGCAGGACGTTCCCAACGCCTTCGAGCCGGACGGCGACACGTGGTACTACGCGCGAGTGGCCGGCACGTTCAAGGAGCGGCGCGGCTTTCACGGCTGCCAGATGCCGGAGCAGATTCTGGGGCGGATCATCCGGGTCTCCTCCAACCCGGGCGACCTGGTGCTGGATCCGTTCACCGGCAGCGGCACGACGCTGACGGTCGCGAAGAAGCTCGGCCGGCACTGGGTGGGCTTTGAACTGTCGAAGGAATACGCCCAGCAATCCGGCGAACGCGTCCGAAGGGCCGGGGTCGGCGACCCGCTGGACGGCCCGCCGAACCCGCTGCTGAGCGCCCCGGCCACGCCGCACGCGCCGCCCGACCGCAAGCGCAACGGCCGGCGAAACGCCGCGCGCGCAGACAGCACGCCCGGGCTTTTCTGAACCCTCGTCGCCAAGGAACACGGCGATTTACCTGCGACGTCAGTGCCGACAGCAGGCGGTCTCGGCGTAGGCGGTGCGGGCCGAGCGGACCATGGCCAGGGGGAAGACGATGTCGCTGAAACAGCACGGCACCATCACGGCCACCACCACGAAGAAGAAAATGGACCCCAGGTCGTCGATCCAGGCCATGCGTCCGAACGCATGCACCATGTAGAAGATGCTGGCCATCGTGGACACGAACACGTGCATCGAATGCGAGAAGATCGTGCTGCGGGCCACGCCCACCGCGGCCAGCATTCCCACGCCGATACCGACCACGGCAAACGGCAACACCATGCCGGGATGCTCGATCACACAGATGTGAATGGGCAGGTGGAAACCCAGGATGAGCAGCGATACGTGCGGAATCAGAATATCGCTGACGCCGCAGATGCCGATCGCTCCAATCAGACCCACCACGACTGCTTTCAGGAACCTTCGTTCGTATCGCCAGAACATGGCCGTCGTGGCTGCCGCGGAAAAGAACATGTGCAGCGGATGGAACAGGTGAAACAGAGGTCGAAAGCCCGCTTCGTGGTCGTGCTCATGACCGTGATCCGCCGCCACGTCGGGTGCTTCATGCTCGTGATCGTGGGCAAGCCCGACCTGGGCCGGAGCCGTCGCTTCCGGCGTGCCGTCGGTCGAGGCGGGGGCCAGGAAGCAGATGACGCCGGCCACCACCAGGCCGACCGCCACGCAGGCCACGGAGAAGGGCAGATGGGTAACCAGCTCCATCCGCAGCGGGCTGTGGGGCTGGTGGATATGAACCTCATGGCCCTCGTGATGAACGTGGTGTTCATGGCTTTCAGGGTGTGGCATGGTAGATGATCTCCCTCCCGGATTCAGCGAAGTGTTCGGTCCACGATCGATTCGGATCCATCGCCCCATCGTCAGGTACGCGACTTGCGGTGCGGGTTGCGTCCCTGCTGGTTCGTGCAAACCAAGTGCCATTCGTGGCATTCATCGCATTCCGCCACGCGATGATTCTCGGCAAATTTCTCCCAGTGCTTCTTCTGATCGGGGGAGAGGATTCCGCTGCCGTGGCACAGCGGACAGACGTTGTCCAGGGCCGTCAGTACCGCTGCCCGGATGAACGCCGACCGATTCGGAATCGCCCGCAACGCCTCCGCCAACGCCGTCTCCGCCTTGAACGTTACGATTGCCTGCTTGTGCTGGGCCATTTCCTCAACTGCCTGACAAAAAGAAGGTTACAACACGTCGCCACAGGGTCGTCATATTTCGTATTACCTGATTATCCGCGTTGGGCAACCGGCTGTCAAGCCGGCCGGTTCAATGCGGGTGGAGGAAGAGAATCGCGGTGCCGCCCACGGCCACCAGGGCGCCGAGGATGGCGCGGGGGCTGACGTGTTCCTTGTGAACGAACACGGCGAACGGAAGGATGAACACGGGCGGAAGCGAACAGAGCGTCTGAGCCACGCCCAGAGGAGCGCGATCGGACGCAACCAGTGACATCCACACCCCCAACGAAGGGCCGATGACGGCCCCGCATGCTGCAAAGAAATACCCTGCCCGCGCCGAGCCGATACGCGACGGCCGGTAGCCCAGAACCGTTCGTGACTGCTGACGAAGAGTGTGGAACGCCAGAATGGGCAGCACCCCCACGCCCGCGAAAACCATCCGACCCAGTGTCGCCGCTTGTGGATCGAGGTGCTGATCCTCCGGGAGCCAGCCGTGGCCGATGCCCTGCTTGCTCAACAGGAGGCCGCCCGCCTGGCAGGCCGCAGCGATGATTCCAAGAATGACTCCCCGCAGGCGATGCCCGGATCGCACGGCGGATGCGCCCGCCGGCCGCTCCAACACCACCCAGGCGACACCCACGATGGTTAACGTCATGCCGATCCACGCAATGCCGTGCAGCCGCTCTCCCAACGCCAACCACCCGAACCAGGCGGCGAAGACCGGTGCTGTTCCCAGCAGCAGCATGGACAGTCTCGGGCCGATATCCACAAAGGAGGTGAACAGGGCCTGGTCACCGATCGCCAACCCGATGATGCCCGAGAGCGCGAGGTAGAACAACTGACCCGCCACGGCCTCCGGCACCCAGATGCCGAACCGAAGGCGATGGATCAGGGTCAGGATGATGATCGCCAGCGCGATGCGGAACGCGTTGACCACCGTTGGACCGATCCGCCGACCGGCTGCCGTGAAAAGCAGGGACGTGCCGGTCCACAAAACGGACGTGAACAGCCCCGCCGCAGGGCCGACATAAATGTCCCACGATGAAGGCACCATGCACCTCAACGGGCATCCGAACAGACCGACCGGTCCTCCTCTGTGGAACCGGCTTTCCAGCCGGTCTGGCCACCCCGCCAGGTGGACCGACCGGTCCGCCGGCCAGAGCCGGGAAGGGTATCCGCGGGCCCCGGCCTCTGGAAGTGGCCACACGGAGGGATCTGACTGCACTTGCGGACCGGAAAAGGCACACCGGCCCGGGTTGGAGGGGTTCTCAGATCCCCACCCCTGGTAATCTGGGGGGTCATGCCGAATTTTGCGGCTCCGAGGACTTGACGCGATCCACTATTTATGGCATACTGTGAATGTATTCACAGCGTGATTGGATACACAGCGTAATTCAACCGATGTTAAACCAGGACTTCATCGCGTCACGCTGAGGCGCGCAGCGGGGCGAAGTGCTGGCGGAAGCGGTGGCAGGAGGCCCCGGCCATGAAGATCCCCGATCGGACGGTCGAACGAGTGATTCTGTATCGCAGGCGGCTGCGGGCGTTGCACGCCGCCGGGCAGACACGGATCTACTCGCACGAACTGGCAGGGGTCGAGGGCGTCACTCCCGCGCAGGTGCGACGCGATCTGATGACGATCGGCTACACGGGCAGCCCGGCCAAAGGCTACGACGTGGCCGGTCTGATCACGAAGATCGACGAAACGCTCAACCCGCACCAGGACGAGGGAGTGGTGCTCGTGGGGGTGGGGCGTTTGGGCAAGGCGTTTCTGGCCTACTTTGCCGGGCAGGCGAATCACCTGCCCGTCGTGGCCGCCTTCGACGTGGACCCGGAGAAGGTGGGCCGCCTGGTGCACGGATGCCGCTGCTACGGGCTCGATGAGTTGGAAACGGTGCTGGCGCGACGGTCCGTGCGAGTGGCCTTCCTCACCGTGCCCGGCGACGCCGCCCAGGAAGTGGCCGACCGTCTGGTTCGTGCGGGCATCCGAGGATTGGTGAATCTCGCACCGGTCCGATTGCGCGTGCCGCCGGACGTGTACGTGGAGTATCTCGATATCACCGTATCGCTGGAGAAAGTGGCGTTCTTCGCGCGGCGCGATGCGCGTGCCGCGGCCGGGAGTTCGTAGATGGTTCAACCCGACATCCAATCCATCCTGGAACAGTACCCTCAGCCCAAGCGGGAGAATCTCATCCCGATCCTGCAGGCCGTGCAGGAGCGATGCGGCTATCTGTCCCAGGAGTCCATGATTCAAATCGGCAATCGGCTCAGGCTACCCGTGAGCAAGGTCTACGGCGTGGCCACGTTCTACAACCAGTTCCGCTTCCAGCCCAGGGGCAAGGTGCATTGCCAGGTGTGTCGCGGAACGGCCTGCCACGTGAAGGGTTCGGCCAAGGTGCTGGAGGCGCTCAAGCAGACGCTCAAGATCGAGCCGGGCCAGACTACGCGGGACGGAATGTTCAGCCTGGAGGTCGTGGCCTGCATCGGGGCCTGCGGCCTGGCGCCGGTGGTGGCGATCAACGGTGAGTTTCATGCCGGGGTAACGCCGGACAGCGTCCGCAAAATCATCAGGAGCTATGCGAAGAAGGGGGGCGACGATGGCGCCAGCGAGTAACCAACCGGCCGCAGCCGAATCCCGCGCAGACGCGGCACGACTGAGCCCGCAAGACGTTCACCATCTGCTCGGGGCGGCAGCGCCCCGGCACGAGGGGCTGGAATCCACGCTCGCCCGGCTCCGCCGCGACCGTGTGACTCGACTGACCATTTACGTCGGCGCCGGCACGTGCGGCCTGGGTGCGGGAGCCGGCAAGACGCTGGCGGCGGTTCGAACGTATCTGGCCGATCACAAGATCGATGCGGATGTGGTGGAGGTCGGCTGCATCGGTCTCTGCTCCGCCGAGCCGCTGTTGGACGTCCAGTTGACCGACCGGCCGCGGGTCAGCTTCAAGGCCGTAACCGCCGACCGCGTACCGGCCCTGCTGGATGCCACGCTGGCCGGTTCGGTGCCTGCGGAGCACGTGCTCGGTCAGTTCCGCACGGACGGGCTGCCTGCCTGGCCGGACGTCCCGCACCTGCACGAGCATCCGTTTTTCGCCCCGCAGACGCGGTGGGTACTGGCCAATTGCGGGCTGATCGACCCAACCTCCATCGACGAATACATCGCCCGGGGTGGTTACCGGGCGCTGGCCCGCGTCCTGCGTGAGCAAACGCCGGCCGAGCTGTGCGACGCAGTGGAGGCGAGCGGCCTTCGAGGCCGGGGCGGCGGCGGGTTCCCGACGGGCAGGAAGTGGAAATTCGCCCTGAACACGGGAGCGCCCCAGAAGTACGTCATCTGCAACGCGGATGAGGGCGACCCCGGGGCCTTCATGGACCGGGCGGTGATCGAGGGAGATCCGCATCGACTGGTGGAGGGACTGGCCATCGCCGCCTACGGGATCGGGGCGAGCAAGGCGTACGTATACATCCGGGCGGAGTATCCGCTGGCCATTGAGCGACTGATTCAGGCGCTGGACCAGGCCAAACGCTACGGCCTCCTGGGGTCGGACATCCTCGGCAGCGGATTTTCGCTGGAGGTGATCATCAAGCAGGGCGCCGGCGCGTTTGTCTGCGGCGAGGAGACGGCCCTGATTCACAGCATCGAAGGCCGGCGAGGCATGCCGCGCCCGCGTCCGCCCTTCCCCGCGGTGCAGGGATTGTTCGGCAAGCCGACGGTCATCAACAACGTGGAGACCCTGGCCAACCTTCCCATGCTCGCGGCCAACGGGCCGCAGTGGTTTGCGGCCGTGGGCACGCCCACCAGCCGGGGCACGAAGGTCTTCGCGCTGTCGGGCAAGATCGCCCGAACGGGCCTGGTGGAAGTGGCGATGGGAACCAAGCTGCGGGACATCGTGTTCGCCATCGGCGGCGGCATCCCCAACGGCAAGGCGTACAAGGCGGTGCAGATCGGCGGCCCGTCCGGCGGCTGCATTCCGACCCAGCACCTGGACGTGGAGATCGACTATGAATCGCTCAAGACCGTCGGGGCCATGATGGGCTCCGGCGGCCTGGTCGTGATGGACGAAGACACGTGCATGGTGGACGTGGCGAAGTTCTTCATGGACTTCATCCAGCGCGAAAGCTGCGGCAAGTGCATCCCCTGCCGCGAAGGCACCAAGCGGATGCTGGAGATTCTCCAGCGCATCACGCGGTCGCGGCGGATGGAAAAGGGAGCGGATGCCCTGCTCCGCTTCAAGGGCGTGATGTACATGGAGCGACTGGCGAGCGTCATCCGCGACACCAGCCTGTGCGGCCTGGGCCAGACCGCGCCCAACCCGGTGCTCAGCACGCTCCGCTGGTTCCGGGACGAATACGAGGCTCATATATTTGAGCGGCGGTGCCCGGCCCACGTCTGTACGGAGCTCCTGCACTATCGGATCGACACGGAAAAGTGCACAGGGTGCACGATGTGCGCCCGGCACTGCCCGGCCGACGCCATCGTGGGCGCGGCAAAGACCCCCCATTACATCGTGGCCGAAAAGTGCATCGGCTGCGGATCGTGCGTGCAGGCGTGTCGCCTGGGCGCGGTGATCGCGGAGTAGACGAGGCGAACCGTCTCGAGATCGACGAAGCTGACCATGATTACGATACACGTGAACAATCGGCCCGTGGAAGCCCAGCCCGGCGAAACCGTGCTGGATGCGCTCCACCGGGCAGGCGTCAAGGTGCCCACGCTCTGTCATATGCCCGGCCTGTCGCCCACGGGGGCCTGTCGACTCTGCGTCGTGGAGGTGGAAGGCATGAACGGGCTGGTACCCTCCTGCGCGTTTCCCGTGTCCGACGGCATGAAGGTGCGGACGCATTCCCCCCGTGCCGTACGGGCTCGCAAGACCATCGTGGAGCTGTTGCTGGCCAGCCACCCGGACGACTGCCTCTACTGCTTCCGCAACAACCAGTGCCAGCTCCAGGACCTGGCCGCGGAACTGGGTGTGCGGGAGCGGCGATACGCGGGTGAGCGGCCCCACCACAATCTCGACGTCTCCGACCCGGCCCTGATCCGCGACCCGGACAAGTGCATCCTCTGCGGCAAGTGCGTGCGCTTCTGCGAGGAGATCCAGGGCGTGGCCGCCATCGACTTCATCCAACGCGGCAGCCGGACCATGGTCACCACCGCCTTCAACCAGGGGTTGAATGTCTCGAGCTGCATCAACTGCGGCCAGTGCATCACCGTCTGCCCGACCGGCGCCCTGCGCGAACAAAGCCACATGAAGGAAGTGAGCGACGCCCTGCGCGACCCGGACCGCTTCGTTGTGATTCAGCACGCGCCGAGCGTGTCGGTGACCCTGGCCGAGGAGTTCGGGATGAAGCCGGGCCGAGACGTATGCGGCACGCTCACCGCGGCGCTGCGGCGACTGGGCTTCGACCGGGTGTTTGACACGGCCTTCGCGGCGGATCTGACCATCATGGAAGAGGCGGCGGAACTGGTGCACCGCATCCGCAACGGCGGCCGCCTGCCCATGATGACCAGTTGCTCGCCCGGCTGGATCAAGTTCGTGGAGCAGTACTTCCCGGACTTCCTGCCCAACCTGTCCACCTGCAAGAGCCCGCAGCAGATGCTGGGCGCCATCATCAAGAGCTACTTCGCCCGGAAGGAAGGAATTGAGCCGAGCCGCATTTTCAGCGTGACCGTCATGCCCTGCACGGCCAAAAAGTTCGAGGCCAGCCGCCCCGAAATGTCGCTCGACGGCCTGCCCACCGTGGATGCCGTGCTGACCACCCGGGAACTGGCCCGCATGATCCGGCTGCGCGGGCTGGATCTGGCAAACCTGGAGCCCGAAGGTGCCGACACGCCCCTGGGCGACCGGAGCACGGCCGGCAAACTGTTCGGCGTCAGCGGCGGTGTGATGGAGGCGGCCCTGCGAACCGCCCACTACATGCTGACCGGCCAGGAACTCCCGGAACTGAAGCTCCAGAAGCTCCGCGGCCTCAAAAGCGTCAAACAAGCCCGGGTGGAGATCGCCGGGCAGGAATACGGCGTGGCGGCGGTCAGCGGGCTGGCCAACGCGGCGGCCCTGCTCGACGAAATCCGCGCCGGCCGGCAGGATCTGCACTTCATCGAGGTGATGACGTGTCCGGGCGGCTGCATCGCCGGCGGCGGACAGCCCATCGGGACCAATCTCGAGGCGGTGCGAGCCCGCATGAAGGCGTTGTACCAGATCGACCGCGACGAGCCCATTCGCACGTCGCACGGAAACCCGGGCATTCAGCGGCTGTACGCGGAGTTCCTGGGCGCCCCGCTGAGCGAGCGCAGCCACCAGTTGCTGCACACGCATTACACGGTCCGAAACGTTGTGCCCTGACCGAATAGACGAGTGGCATGAGGCCGAAACACAATGAACCTCTGGTGACCACGATCCGCGAGCGCTGCCGCGTGTGCTACACCTGCGTGCGCGAGTGCCCGGCGAAGGCCATTCGCATCGTCGACCGGCAGGCGGAAGTCATTCCCGACCGGTGCATCGGCTGCGGCCAGTGTGTGCGCGTGTGCAGCCAGCACGCCAAGCGGGTGGCCAGCGATGTGGACCGGGTTGAGGCCGGGCTGGCGCGTGGCGTTCGGGCTGCGGCGGTGCTGGCTCCCAGCTTTCCGGCCGAGTTTGTGGATGTGGATTACGAAACGCTCGTCGGCATGGTGCGAGCGCTGGGTTTCGCCCTGGTGGGGGAAGTGTCCTTCGGGGCGGACCTGGTGGCCCACCAGTACCGCATTCTCATGAGCCACAACCAGAACCCGGGCAAGCCGTACATCGCCACGACCTGTCCGGCCATCGTCGGCTTCGTCGAACGGTATCACCCGAACCTGGTGGACTCGCTGGCCCCGATCGTCTCGCCGATGATCGCCGCGGCCCGGGCGTTCCGCCGGCGCTACGGGGATGATCTGCGGGTCGTGTTCATCGGTCCCTGCATCGCGAAGAGGGGCGAGGTCGCGACCACCAACGACCGCCGAGACGTGGATGCCAGCATGACGTTCATCGAGCTGCGCGAGCTGCTGGCCCGGAAGGGGATTCGGCCGGACAATGTCACGCCGAGTGACTTCGATCCTCCGCATGGGGCACTGGGCGCTTTGTTGCCCGTCCGGCGCGGACTGCTGCAGGCCGCGCAGATCGACGAAGACCTGCTCCGCTGTGAGGTCGTGTCCGCCGAAGGGCAGGATGAGTTCGTGCAGGCCATCCGGGAATTCGAGTCGGGTGAGATGAACATCCGCCTCCTGGAGCTGCTCTGCTGTGACGGCTGCATCATGGGGCCGGGAATCGGGCAGGACACGCCGCTCTTCCGGCGGCGGGCCCAAGTGGCCCGCTACGCCCAGTGGAGACTGAACCGGCTGGACCTGACAACCTGGGAAATGGACGTGGCCTCCTTCCAGGACCTCGACCTGAGCCGCGTATTCACCGCGGACGACCAACGCATACCCCCGCCGTCGGAGGAAGACATCCGGGCCATCCTCGAGCGGATGGGCAAGAAAACGCTGGAAGATGAGCTGAATTGCGGGGCCTGCGGCTACGAAACCTGCCGCGAGCACGCCATCGCCATCTACAAGGGGCTGGCCGAGTCGGAGATGTGCCTGCCCTATACGATCGAACAGCTCCGGGCGGCCTACGACCAGCTCACCACCTCGCACCGGGAGCTCGCCTCCACGCAAGAGGCCCTCATGCAGTCGGAAAAACTGGCCAGCATGGGACAGCTTGCCGCGGGCATCGCACACGAGGTGAACAACCCCCTGGGTACCGTGCTGATGCTCTCGCACGTGCTGCTGGACGAGGTGCCCACCGACAGCGAACTGCGGGATGACCTCACTCTGATCGCCAGCGAGGCCGATCGATGCAAGAAGATCGTCGCCGGCCTGCTTCACTTCGCCCGCAAGAACAAGGTGGAGGCCCGCCAGACGAACCTTCGCGAACTGGTGGACGGGTTCACCCGGTTGTTGCAGCTCCCCGCGAACATCTCCCTCCAGGTGGATTACGAAGACGGCGACGCCTCCGCCGACATCGATCGCGACCAGGTCCTCCAGGTGCTGACGAACCTGGTCTCCAACGCGGTGGCGGCCATGCCCGACGGCGGAACCCTCACCCTGAGCACCCGCGGAAACGGCGAACGCGTGCATATCGCCGTGGCCGACACCGGCGTGGGCATCCCCCAGGCCAACCGCAAGAGGGTCTTTGAGCCGTTCTTCACCACCAAGCCGGCCGGCGAGGGGACCGGCCTGGGACTGGCCGTCATCTATGGAATCGTGAAAATGCACCAGGGAGACATCCGGCTGGAGACCAACGCCGACCCGGCCGCGGGCCCGACCGGCACAACGTTTACCGTCTCGCTTCCACGGAAGCGCGACAACGCCGGCCTGGAAACTGCCGGCGCGGCACCCTGAACAGGATGCGGCACGGACCGGAACCGGGCGTGCGGCATTCCGCAGCCGGTCACCGAAGGAAACCTGACATGGCACACAACATTCTGCTGGTAGACGATGACGTGGATTACCTCACCGCGATGCGGCTGCAACTGGAATCGGCGGGCTATCACGTTACGGCCGTCGAGTCCGTGGCCGCGGCGCACGAGGCGCTGAAGACACAAACCCCGGATGCGGCCATCGTGGACCTGATGATCAACGAGCCGGACGACGGATTCACCATGTGTCACTTCCTCAAGAAGCAGCACCCGTCGATACCGGTGATCCTGGTCACGGCGGTCACGAGCGAGACGGGGCTGGACTTTGACGCCTCCACGAAGGAGGAGCGGGCCTGGATCAAGGCCGACGTGGTGCTGGCCAAGCCGGTGCGGTTTGAGCAACTGGAGCGCGAGCTGAGCCGGCTGGGCGTGGAGGCCTGAGCGTGGAACCCTTGCGCGTGATGGTGGCGGATGACGAAGCGGGCATGCGACACAGCATCGCCCGGGCGCTTCGGCACTTCTCGTTGCGCCTGCCCGTGGTGGAGGATGACATCGGTTTCGAGGTGGAAGCGGTGGACAGCGGAGAGGCGGCCCTGGAACGCATCGCCGCGGCCCCGCCCGACATCCTCCTCCTGGACCACAAGATGGGCGGCATCACCGGCATCGACGTGCTCGAACAGCTGCGAGACAAGTCGCTGGATATGCTCGTGATCATGATCACGGCCTTCGCAACCATCGAGACCGCGGTGCGGGCGACCAAGTGCGGTGCGTTTGACTTCATCGCCAAGCCCTTCACCCCGGAAGAACTGAAGGAGACGTTGCGGAAGACCGCGTCGCACCTGCTCGCCCAACGCCAGGCCCGCAGCCTGGCCGAAGAGAAGCGCCGCGTGCGGTTCGACTTCATCCGCGTGCTCGGACACGAACTCAAGGCGCCGCTCGGCGCGATTGAGAACTACCTGTACCTGATCAGGACCCATCAGGCGGGGACGGATGTCGCCGCCTACGACGAATTCGTCGACCGCTGCATGGCCCGCGCCGAGGGCATGCGCAAACTCATCGCCGACCTGCTGGACCTGACCCGCATCGAGTCCGGCCAGAAGCAGCGCGACCTCACCGAGGTGCACGTGGGCGACATCGCCCGGACCTGCGTCGAAGGAATGCAGCCCGCCGCCGCCCAGCGCAACATCAGCATTCATCTGGAATACGCGGGCGAGCTCCTGCTGACCGGCGACCGCGGAGAGCTGGAGATCATCCTGAACAACCTGATCTCCAACGCCGTCAAGTACAATCGCGACGGCGGCACCATACACGTCCGGCTCAAGGGGGAGTCCGACCGAATCCTCATCGAGGTCGCCGACACCGGCATCGGCCTGGCCCCGGAAGACGCGGCCCGGCTCTTCCACGATTTCGTCCGCATCAAGAGCAGCGCCACCCGACACGTCCTGGGCAGCGGCCTGGGCCTCTCCATCGTCAAGAAGATCGCCCAGCTCTACGACGGCACCGTCGGCGTCGAAAGCCGGCCCGACGTGGGCAGCACCTTCCGCGTCACCCTGTCCCGGCCCAAACCGTCACGCTGACACGACCGCCGGCCAGTCGCCGGAGAACACCTCGATGGCCGGGCCCGTCATGTACAGGTGCCCGTCGGTACCCCAGGCGATGTCCAGGCAGCCGCCCGGCATCCGGACGGTGACCGCGCGATCCAGCCGGCCCGTCAACACCCCGGCCACGCACACGGAGCACGCCCCGGTGCCGCAGGCCAGGGTCGGGCCGCTGCCCCTCTCCCAGTGAACCACCCTCGCCTCGCGCGGCGAAATCACCTGCGCGAAGTGCGCGTTGATCCGATCCGGAAACACCGCGTGCCGCTCCAGCCGCGGACCCAGCCGATGCAGATCCACCGTCTTCAGGTCGTCCACGAAGATCACCACGTGCGCGCTGCCCGTGGAGACGCACGTCACGCGAAGCGATTGTCCCTCCACGTCCAACGGGGCGTCCACCACCCGGTCACCGGGCATTGTCGTGGGAATCGCAGCAGGGTCCAACTCCGGCACGCCAACGTCCGCACAGACCTGCCCGGCCAGCGGCCCGCCCGCAATCACCACCGCCGCGAGAATCCCGGCGTCCGTTTCCACTCGGATCGGCTTGCTGACGCGACCGGCCCCGGCCACGTGCTGAAGCAGCCCATGCGACGCGGATTCGGCCGCGGACTTGTCGGGACGGCCGGGCCGGGGCGCCAGGCCGTGGTCGTACGCGTATTTCACCACGCACCGTAGCCCGTTGCCACACATGCGCCCGCGCGACCCGTCGGCGTTGTACATTTCCATGCGGACGTCTGCACGATCCGACGGCGCAATCAGGATCAGCCCGTCGCTGCCCACGCCAACGTGCCGATCCGCCATGCGCCGGGCCAGCGCGGGAGCATCCGGTACCGACTCCACGAATGCGTCGACGTAGATGTAGTCGTTGCCCGCCCCGTGCATCTTGGTGAAACGCATGAGTTCATTCTACCGCGCCGGGCATGAATGGACCGCAGAAACAAGCCCGGCCGGGATGACCGGCCGGGCTGCTCTCTGGCACTCTCTCCCAGGGCTTGGATGAGGGGCGTCAAATCAGGCTTGAATGTCCAGACTGTGGCCCGGGCTCGGCCCGGTGTCGTGGTCGGACTCCGTGTTGCCTGTCTGGTCTTCCGTCTCCTCTCCCGAAAGCTGTCGGCCCATGCCTCCGGAGCCTTCGGAATCGCTGTAAACCTGTGTGCCGTCGTCGCTGGTATCGACCGATTCCGCCGATTCCTCCACCGCCCGCGTCTGCCGCACGGCTCCGGACACCTCACCCGCGCGTTCCGCGTCACGAACGCGAGCGACTTCTCGAGCCTGGTAGCCGGCGCCCAGCGCGGATCCGGCAATGTCCGACGGTATTCCCGACATGGGACGATACCCCGCTCCATCTTCCCCGCCGGGGCAGAAGTGATTCCACCTCCGTTACCATCGGCAAACGCGGAGATTCCGCGCCAATCGAATCGCAGAAGAGGGGGGCGCAACGGCCACGGGCCCACGTCCAGAGGCCCTGCGGAAACCGGGCAGCCCGTGGGGTCAGGGGCAATCAGTGAACCAGTTCACGCTTTGTAATTCGCAGTTGGGCTTTAAGACGATGCATGATGGACGAATGCATCTGGCTGACCCGGCTTTCGGAGAGGTCGAGAGTGGCTCCGATCTCCTTCATGGTCATCTCCTCGTAGTAGTACAGGACCATGATGAGCCGTTCGGCACGGTTGAGCCCGCGAGTGACCAGGTCGCGCAGGTCGCGTTGCTGGATCTCGTGGATGGGGTCGCGTCCGCGGCGATCCTCCAGCACGTCAATCTCGCAGACATCCTTGCTGGAATCGGTTTCATAGAACTTGCGCGACAGCGACACCAGGCTGACGGCCGTCGCGTCGCGAAGCAGCTTGTCCATCTCGGAGGCAGGCAGTTGCAGGCGGTGGGCCACCTCCTCGTCCGTAGGGAGCCGGCCGAGTTCGGCCTCCAGCACGCGCGTGACCCTTTCGAGCTTGTGGGCCCGGCTCCGCACGAGCCGCGGAACCCAGTCCATCATCCGCAGTTCGTCCAGAATGGCCCCCCGAATTCGGGGCGTGCAGTAGGTCTCGAACTTGACCCCCCGGTCCAGGTCGTAGGAGTCGATGGCATCCACCAGTCCGAAGATGCCGGCCGAGACCAGGTCGTCCGTGTCCACCTCGTCGGGCAGCTTGGCTCCGATACGGTCCGCGTTGTATTTGACGAGAGGCAGATAGGCTTCCATGAGGTGGTTGCGCAGCCCTCGGTCGCCCGTCTGCTTGTATTCTTTCCACCACCGGTCGACGTCGGGATGGGCCGTGGCTTTACGAGTGCGCATGGCACATTCTCCTGACAGCCTGCAGATGCACCGGCGCGGAACAGATAGGGCTTCCTTGCCCAAACGAGGCCTCGCGGTGCGGCTGGGGTCCGCGTCCGTCGATGCCTACGTCCCCATCGGGTTCGTTCGGGCCTCCGTCGGATCACTCGTGGACTTGGCGTTGCCGATGGGCTCCGCAGTGATTTCCACCACGGAGTCGGTTGCTTCCTTGGCCTCCGGGACCACCTCCTGGTAGCGCCGTCGGGCGTAGTCATCGATCACGTATTGAGCGATGGCGCCAAGCGACAGCCCGACCACGGAGAAGAGTACCAGGGCCCAGACGGCACGAGACAGAATGATCGCCACCGGGTTGCCGGCCCATAGACCGGCCAGCACGCTGACGGCAAAGGCCAGCATGCCCAGAATACCTCCGGTGT
>CAZBFW010000009.1:0-18705 GCA_964491135.1 uncultured Phycisphaeraceae bacterium
CGTCGGGGCGACCCTGGTTGCATGCGCCGCCGCGGCGGCGTGGCTCGGTGAGCCCGACGAGCACAACCTGCCCGTCGCACTGCTGATCTGCGCGCCCCTGGCCGCGATCGCCGCCGGGCTGACGGCCGGGTGGATCGCCTGGACCATGCTCCGGCCGATCCGCGTCATCACGCAAGAGGCCGACGACTGGTCGGTGGACTGCCTGGACCATCGCATCCCCGTGCCCCCCGGCCGAGGCGAAATGGCCCAACTGGCCCGCACGGTGAACCGGATGCTCGATCGGCTGGAAGCGGCCATGGCCGCTCAGGAACGCTTCATCGCCAACGCCGCCCACGAGTTCCGCACGCCGGTGGCCGCCCTGCTGGGCGAGGCCCAGGTCATGGCCCAGCGGGCTCGCACCGCGGAGGAGTACGCCCGATTTGTCACAAGCGTCCAGGACGAGATGCGCCGGCTCGGGCAACTGGTCCACAGCCTGCTCACCCTCGCCCGCGCCGATGCGGGGCTCGGGCCGTCGGCCACCGTGCCCGTCTCCATCAACGAGGTCGTGACCGATGCCGTCCAGGCCTGTGCCCTCTCCGCCCGCCAGCGGGAGATCCGCCTGGTCACCCGCCTCGCGATGCCCGATCCGGACGAGCCGGAGGTGCTGGTCCACGGAGAGGCCGAACTCCTGCGGACCATGGTGATGAACCTCGTCCACAACGCCGTCCGGTTCTCACCGGTGGACCAGGCGGTGGACATCCAGGTGACGGCCGACGCGGAGACGACCGCGGTCCGGATCCGCGACCGCGGCCCCGGTCTGCCGCCGGAACACCTGCCCCACGTCTTCGAACGCTTCTACTCTGTCGCCCGCAACGACGGCACCGGCCAGGGCATGGGCCTGGGACTGGCCATCGCGGCCGGCGTCGCCCGCCTGCATGGCGGTGAGATCACCGTCACGAACTGCCCCGACGCGGGCTGTGAATTCATCGTGGTCCTGCCCCGATTCCTGCCGGAGACATAGCGGCTCGGATGGCATCCGGCGCCCGGCGCTGCGCCTGATCTTCCCCCCCGGATGGGATTCGCAAAGACCAAGGCGAGGGCATCGCACGGCCCGTCCATGCCGGCTCCGTTCATTCCCTCGCCCGCGATCTGCCGTATGCACCCAGCCGCTTCAGCACCTCGTCCGCCACCCAGATGAAACTCGACACCAGGATGACCAGGAGCCAGTCTGTCCACGACAGCCCGGTGGTGCCCAGAAGCACGTGTCCGACCGACGTGTGCACGGCCCCGACTTGAAGCAAGATCGCGGCCCCCACGCCCAGGAGAAGCCACCGGTTGCCGAACACGCCGATGGAGAAAACGGACTGGTATTGGGATCGCGCATTGAACGCCTGGAACCACTGGAACGCGGCCATCGTGGTAAAGGCGATGGTCTGCGCGTGTGCCGGCTCGCCATTCCGCAGCGCATACCAGAACAGGCCCAGCGTGCCCACCGCCATGATCGGCATCAGCAACACCATGCGCAGGGCCAATGGACGGTCCACAATGAAGGCATTGGGATTCCGCGGCGGATGTTTGAGAACGTCTGAGTGCCTGGGCTCGACCCCCAGCGGCACCGTGCAGGCGCCGTCCGTCACCAGGTTGATCCAGAGGATCATCACCGCGGTCAGAGGCAGGTCGGAACCGATGGCCAGAGCACCGGCCAGCGTGAGGATCTCCCCCAGGTTCGTCGTCAGCAGAAAGTACACCACGCGGCGCAGGTTGCTGTAGATGACGCGGCCCTCTTCCACCGCGTGAACGATCGTGGCGAAGTTGTCGTCCGTCAGAACCATGTCGGCGGCCTCCTTGGCCACCTCCGTGCCCGCCCGGCCCATCGCGACGCCAATGTCCGCACCCTTCAATGCGGGAGCGTCGTTCACGCCGTCCCCCGTCATCGCGACGACATGCCCCTGCTCTTTCAGCGCCTCCATCAGCTTGAGCTTGTGAGCGGGCGTGACGCGGGCGAATACGCCCCCGGCCAGGGCCGCCTCGGCCAGTGCGGGCTTGTCCATTGCCTCGATGTCCGCCCCGGTCCGCACCGGACCGTCTTCCGTGATTCCCACCTGCCGGGCGATCGCCAGTGCCGTATCCGCGTGATCGCCCGTGATCATGACCGGATGGATCCCGGCACCCTTCGCATCGCGCACGGCCTGCGTGCTCTCCTCGCGAGGCGGGTCAAACATTCCCCATAACCCGACGAGGATCAGACCGCTTTCCACGTCGCTCGGCTCCAGCCCGTCCTGAGTCCGCGGCATCGCCCGGTATGCACCGGCCATCACCCGCAGCGCCTCGGACGCGAATTGTCTGCCGATCTCACCGATCTCTCCGCGAAGACCGTCATCCAGCTCCACCGGCCGGCCGTGCTTCAGCACGTGGGAGCAGAACTTCAGGATCTTCTCCGGAGCACCCTTCACGTAGGCAACGCGCCCGTCACGCTTCGGGTCCGCGTGAAGGGTCGCCATGTACTTGGCATCGCTGGAGAACGGGACCTCCGCGAGACGCTCACCGGCCTCTCGAAGCCGGCCGATGTCCAGCCCGGCCTTGATCGCCACGGCCAGCAGCGCGCCTTCGCTGGGATTTCCCTCGACCGTCCACCGACCTTCCTCCTCCTCGATCCCGGCATTGCTGGACTGCACGCCGATCCGCAGAAGCCGCTCCAGGGCATCGGGCCGCTCCTCCACCGGCTCCCCGCGTGCATTTCGCAGTTCCCCTTCGGGCCGATAGCCGTCACCGCTCACCTCGAACGTCTGGCCGTCCGCCCAGAGCCTGCGCACGGTCATCTGATTCTCCGTGATCGTGCCCGTCTTGTCGGAACAGATGACGGTGGTGGAGCCAAGCGTCTCCACCGCCGACAGACGCCGGACGATCGCGTTGCGCCCGACCATGCGCCGCACACCCAGAGCGAGGGTCACACTGATGACGGCCGGCAGGCCCTCCGGAATGGCCGAGACGGCAACGGCCACGGAGTACATCAGCATCTCGACCCACCCATGGCCCCGCAGCAGGCCCAGCACGAACACAACCACTGCCAGCACGACCCCGCCGCTGCCCAGGACAATCCCCAGCTTGTGCATCCGCTTTTGAAGCGGCGTGCTCTCCCGGCCGGTCGCCCGCACCTCCCCGGCGATCTTCCCCATGACGGTTCGCATTCCCGTCTCGACCACCACTGCCCGGCCGCGGCCCCCGGTCACGTTGGTGGACATCCACACCATGTTCTGGCGATCGGCCATCGGCGTGCCTTCATCGACCCGCCCGGGCCGTTTGGCCACCGGTTGTGATTCACCCGTCAGGGCAGACTCGTCCACCTGCAGGTTGTCGGCCGTCAGCAGCCGGGCGTCGGCCGTCAGCCGATCGCCCGTCTCCAGCAACAGGACATCTCCGGGAACGACGCGGCTGGCATCGATGTCGGTCGGCTTGCCGCCGCGCAGAACCCGGGCGCGCGGGGCGGCCATGTTCCGCAGGGCTTCCAGGGCACCCTCCGCCCGCCATTCCTGAAGGAACCCCAGCAGACTGTTCAGAACGATCACCCCGGCGATGACCGCCGCATCCACCTGATGGCCGACCAGCACGGACAATACGGCGGCACCCGCCAGCAGGTAGATCAGGGGGTTATGAACCTGCCGCACCAGCAGAAGCCACGGACTGACTTCCTCCTCGACCTCGAGGGCGTTGGGGCCCGTCTGCTCAAGCCGTTGCTTCGCTTCATCGTCGCTCAGGCCGTCTGTCTGGACTGCAAGCTGCCCGAGAACGTCTTCCACATCCTCGGCATGCCAAGGGAACTCCCGCTCCTGACTGTTCACGCCCGCGCCTCCTCGTGGTGATCAGCGGCCCCGTTCAGGCAAAGACACCGCGGGGTAAACCCGTCGTGCCGAACAACCCCGTGGATTATCACCCTGGGCGGAGGCGGCGTCCACTCGCCTCCCACCCGTCACGACCACAGGGGAATGCGAAATGTGCGCACGCGGAAGAAGGCCGGTGGAGCGTTGTGGAGGTGAGAGCCAGACAATGACACATGGGCCGGTATCAGGCACATGGCCGGGGGGCTTCGGTGAACGCCCCCCGCAGGGCCCGCCACGAATCCCCTGGGCGGCGGGATGCGCAATGAACGCGCACGATCGCTCCAATCACGGGCCTGCCGCGGACGGTACACCGGGCGGACGGCGATCGCGGCCGGGGGCGGGCGGCGTTTCAGCGGGGCTGCCGATCGGCTTCACGGAAGCGACTCGCTGCGTTTGCGCCGAACGAGCGGCTTTCGCCTCCGTGCACGGCGTTGCGGCTGCGGGCGCCGGGCCGACAGGAGAGGGTGACGGGCACTGCTCAGGAGCATTGGCACACGGATTCTGCTGCTCTTCCGTCGGGGCGTGATGGGGCTGGACGCTCCAGTTTTCGATGCCGTAGAGATCGTGCACGACCTTGTTCATCACCTCCGGGGTGATCTCCGCGTCTTCGGACTTGCGATGCGCGTCCTTTGAAGGGCCGCGCGCGTCACGGCCCGCCTGCTTGGGGCCGGCCGTGCCGCACGATTGCTCCAGCAGGATGCGAGACGCGGTGAGAAGCTCGTGCATGGAAGGCCCGGTCCGGTCGCCCGCCAGCACGGCCACGACCCGGGCGACCAGGGCCGCTCGCGCCCCGTTCTGCCACGCCTCCGGATCGTCGGCGGAAAGGCTCTCGGCCTGCTGCGAGAGGACCTCGCCGGCCCGCGTCAGCCATGCGCGAAAGCCGCCGGCCAGAGGAGACGGGACGGACGGGGCGGGCAGAGCGGGCAGTTCGTCGGCTTTGCCGATTGCGGGCGGCAGAGCGGCGGGAGCGGCTTCCACAACGCACGGGAACCGATCGGAGAAGCGGTTGAACTGCATTCGGGAGACTCCGTACTTGTGGTCGAGCTGGTGGTCGTCAAACAACGCGGCCCGGGCGGCCGGATCGGCTTCGCACAGCAGAGCTTCCGCCAGCTCACGCCGCACAGGCTCGGGCACCAGGTTGCTGAACGGGCTTCGTCGTTTGCCGAACAGGGGGTCGAGGTTCATGGGTTCAACGCCACATGGTGAATGCGGTCCTCCGTCGCTCGCACACGGAGCGAAACGGGCCGGAACCTGCGGTGCCGCGTTTCGTCACCGCACGGCCAGGGTGCTCACGACGAGACTGAGCAGGTCGAGCAGTTGCCGGGCGGTGTCCACGCGGATGAAGCCGTCGATGAGGTCCCGGCGGAACTGCTGCACGACCGGGTGCTGGTGCAGGTCGGGGACGTCGGATTGACGCGGGGCGCCGCCCAGAACTTCGTCGATTGCATCGCCTCGGCCGGCGCTCGGCGTGGCGGTTGAGGCCCTGGCGGAGAGTTTCTCGATCAGCCGGTCCAGCGACTCGGTAGTGGTGTTCATGGTTGTTCCTCCGTTTTCGGTGTGACTTGGCCGGTGGGGGCGGGGCGGGTCAGCATGTCGTGCAGGTATCGACGCAGTTCGTCGGAAAGAGTGAGGCTGTCGATGGCGAGTTGCTGGAGGCCGTCGCGGATCTCATCGAGCGTTTCGAGCATGTCACGCGTGCGGTGGTATCGCCGCCACTCCACCGCCCGATCGGCGCGCACGCGTCCGAGCGCGGCGCGGAAGGCCTCCGCGTGCTGGTCCGTCGCGGCGGGATCCGCATGGTCGGCCCGGATGCGTTCGATGAATGCATCCACGACCACGGCCTCCCGCCGGTCGTCCGCCGCGCCGACTTCCGCGTGATACTCCTCAATTGCCACGGCCAATCCGGCCGTCAATTGCTGAATGGCCGCCGCCGCGGAAAGCTCCACGCGAGCATCGCCGCCGCAGCCGGCCACGGCCGCCAGCCCCACAGCCGCCGGAATCATGTATCGCATCACAGCTTCACCTCCCGGGCCCACCGGATCGCCGGCCCACGCGAGTAGAACACGCCGGGCGCTCGCGGCGATGACGGTGGATGGCGAGCGCGGGTAGCGCGGAGGGATCGAGGGACCGAGGGATCAAGGGGCTGGGACGAGATCGCAGAGCGGTGGAGCTGCGTTTGTTGGTTCCCAGGGCCGGCTTGAGCCGGCCGGTCAGTGCCCCCGGCTTCGAGCCGGGGGAACCCGGCCCTCTCCAACAGTTTCTCTCCCAAACACCATCAGCCGGCTTCGTCCATCTGGGCTTCGCGCTCCGGTCGTGGTTCGTCAAGTCTATGTCTGGGATACCGCTGGCATTTCGGCTACCTTTAGGGAGAGAATCGGTCAAAGACCGGAACGCGCGTGTCTCTGCGCAATGCGAGGAGCCAGCAGCATGGGATACCTCCAGCCGCCCCATATTCAGCTCGGTTTTTACTGGCATCTCCAGCCGTGTGAGGCCTGTTACGCGCGTGTGGAAGAGTGGCTCGGTGGACTCGGTTTCGTGCCGCTGCCTTATGCAATCGCAGTGCGCGGGCGAGACGGGCGGTTACCTGCCTTCCCCCAGCTCATCTGCAGCGGTCTCCCTCGGGATGACATCCGGGAATTCGCGACCTGGCCCCCTGACGAAAGCAGCGAGAACGGGGAGTGGTTTCCCGTATTGCGAGAGCTGAAACTGGACCGCAAGGGTGGATTGCGGGTGCAGCTTGGTTACGCGTTCATGAGCGAGCCGGGCGTCCGCAGGCATGCAAACCGGGTGGTCGAGATTGTCTTGAGCGGAGCCGATTGGAACCTGCTGGACAATACGACTCGTCAGAGCCCTCCGAAGAACATCGTGCGGCGGGCCGCACACACTGAGCGGTACACGAAACGCATCTTTCGAGGTGTCTGCAGCGATCTCCGGCCGTCCTATGCGGCGTTCCTGTGGGAAGAAGGATTGGAGCCGCCGGAGGTTCTGCAGGAAGACGGCTGGTCGCGGCCGGTGGGAGGATCGGTGTACTTTGACCAGAGCATCGTCGATGCGGCAACACTTGAAGCGGAGGCGCGATCGGATGGCAGGATCCGCATCGAGCCCGCCGGTGCGGGTACGTTTGTGGAGCTACCTTCCTACGCGGCGGCGACGGAGCGGACAATGGCGGCTGCAGTTCGGATGATTCGGCGGAACCTGCTTGGCTGTCACTAGCGCCCGCACGCCCTTTGCCCGCCTTCCATCCCGCCAGTTACCGCGTGCAACCGGGTCGGCTTTGCGGTATAATAGGAAAAGCGGGGCAATTGGGGTCCCGTGGCGCAGGACGAGGAATCGGTGAATTCAAACGTGGACAATCGGGCTTCCCGCGTGCTTTGCATCGTGGCAAGGCCCGATAATTCCGGCGATCCCATGCTTATGGCGGCGGGTGACGCCGGCGCGGAGGTCGAAACCGTCGCCGACGTGTACCACGGCATGGCCCGCCTGGCTGACCGACGCCGGACCTACGACGCGGTCGTTGTGGACGTGGCCGCGTTGGACGCCGGAGAAATGGAATTCTTTGACTTGGCCGCCCGCTACCACTGGCGCGTACCAGTGTACGTATTTTCACGGACGGCCCCGGCCGGCGGCTCGCCGCTGGTCGATGCCGCATTGATACGTGGAGCGCGGGCGGCGGTGAATGCCGAGGAACTGGTCCGATCGCTCTCCCGGCGAACCGGGTCGGCGGACGCATGGAGCGTCCCCCCGGAACCCTCTCCTCTTGCGCGGCAGGAGGAGCCACCCCCCGCGGCCAACAGGGGGGCCATCGACCAGACGCTGGAAGAGCGGCTGCAACGTTTGTTGGATGCAGACGTAGACGCAGACTCGGTCGAACCCACCGCCCGCGCCGATTTGGATGACGAACCCGAAGCGGCTGAAGAAGCCGGTGGGTCGGAACTGCCTTCCGATCCGGATGTGGAGGACGCCGTCGTCACGAACGAAACGGCACCGGCCGACAATCTCGCAAGACCCCGGCGGGCGTCCGCCGGCAAGGGAGCCGGCGCCCGCGTGCCGTGGCGAACGTACGAGGAATCGCCTCAGCGTGTGCCACCCACCCGCCCGAAAGCGACGCCCGCCGACGTGCCGCGGATCTCCGTCGCCTCCCCACCGGACGAGCCGGAGCCCGAACCTCCGCTGCTGACGGCGGAAGAGTTGAACGCCCTGATGGGCAGCGACGCCGAGGGGGCCCCGTCCGATCCGCCCAAGGGGAAGGCCAAGCGATGAGTCGGAAACCCACATTCGAGCCTTCCCACCGACTGGAATCGCTGCCGCCGGCGGCCACCCCCGCCCGCGACCGCATCCTGGTGGTGGCGGATGGCGGACGGCTCTTGGAGACGGTTCGCCGCCAGTACCCGGATTGGGACGTGACCACTGCCTCCAGCTACCTTGCCGGCATCTGTGACCTTGGACGGCATCCGGCCCGGATTGTGCTGGGGTTCGTCGACCGGAGCTCGAGCCGGCTGGACCAGGCGGTCACCGCTCTGCGGGAGGCGGCCGGCGCGGGGACCCGCGTCGTGCTCTGCTGCCCGCCGGAGTTTGAGCCGCGTACCCGGCAACTCCTGCACGCCGGTGCGGACGACTACATTTTGTATCCGGTGATGCCGCATGATCTGGATCGCGCGGTGGGCGTGCGGTCGGAGGCGGAGTGGTCCGCCGCCGGGGCGTCCCTCACGCCGGCGGCGAGCATGGAAGAGCTTCAACAATTGGGCGAATTGCTGGCCCACCTGGAGGCCGGCCCGTCGCACGTGCTTGCGCGAGTGGCCGACCTTGTGCGGCTGGCCCTGGGCTCGCAGAACGTCTGCGTGACGCTCGACGGCCTGACGGAGCCGGTCGGCGCCGACCCGGGCAAGTTGGTGCTGGTCGAGCCGATCGAGGCCGGTGGGCGGCCGCGCGGCCGGGTGGGGCTCGGGCCGCGGCCGGGTCAGCCGTATACGAATGCCGACGCCCAGAAGCTCCGTCACTATGCCACGCTGATCGGGCACATGGTGGAGGCGGCCTCGCGGCATCGTAACTGGCGGACGCTCGCCCTGACGGACGAAGTGACAGGCTTGCCGAATCGTCGGTACCTGCTGCGTTTTCTCGAGGAGATGATCCAGCGGGCCAGGTCGGAACAGTCGCGGGTCACACTGCTCATTTTCGACATTGACGATTTCAAATCCTACAACGACCGCCACGGGCATGAAGTAGGCGACGAGGTGCTCCGTCTGACGGGCAGCCTGTTCCGCCGGCACACGCGGGAGCACGACCTGGTGGCCCGCTACGGCGGTGATGAGTTTGCCGTGGTGTTCTGGGATGCCGAGCAGCCGCGGGTGACGGGCAGCCGGCACCCCACCGATGCCCTGGCGGTGCTTCAGCGATGCACGGATGCGCTGGCCGCCCAGGAATTTCCCATGCTGGGCCCCAAATCCCGCGACCACCTCACCGTCAGCGGGGGCCTGGCCACGTTTCCCTGGCACGCCGACAGTCCGGACGAGCTCATTCGCCGGGCGGACGAAGCCCTTCTCGCCGCCAAGCGCGCCGGCAAGAACCGCATCTTCTTGATCGGGCAGGACGAACCGGCGTAGGACCGGGGAAGAAACGCAGAAACGCAAAAACGCAGAAACGCAAAAACGCAGAAACGCAAAAACGCAGAAACGCAGAAACGCAAAAACACGCAAACGCAAAAACACGTAAGCGTGGCAAGCCGGGCGGGTCTCGCAAGCAGGCGAGTGGGGCCGAGAGAGGAATCGCGGCCCAGGACGGCATGATCGCATCGCTCGCCATTTTGCATGAAAGTAGCGTATTCTCAGAGCAGCGGGGGACACAGGCAGACCATGCCCGAGGCTGAAGCCTACAGGCATGGCACCCGACGCCCGGCGCATTTTCAGAGCAGCATGCGTTTTTCCGAAGGTGGATCGGGCATGGCGAGGTGGACGCGGTGCTGCGAGTCTCGATCATGCCCGAGGCTGAAGCCTACGGGCATGGCACCCGACACCGGCGCATTTTCAGAGCAGCGGGCTGGGGTGCGTTGCACTCGGGGATGCGGATCGTAAGTATTTTTTCAGAATGACGTTACGAGGGACTTTCGATGAAGATTCACGCGGTTGACGCGCCTCCGCTCGACGGCCCGGGCAGTCACTACGTCTCCAATCGCCCTCCCCTGCGACCCAGTCCCCTTGTGAAGCTGCCGATCGGGGCGATCAGCCCGCGCGGATGGCTCCACGAGCAGCTCGTCCGGATGCGGGATGGGTTCGTCGGCCGCTTGCCGGAGGTGAGCAGGTTCTGCCGCTCCGACAGCGGCTGGCTCCACCCAAAGGAGAAGGCCGCCTGGGAAGAAGTCCCGTACTGGCTCAAGGGGTTCGGCGACCTGGGCTACGTGCTGAAGGACCAGCGGATCATCCGCGAGGCACGAGTCTGGCTCGATGCCCTGCTCGCCAGCCAGGACGCGGACGGCTGGATCGGCCCGCAGCCGATGAAGACGTCCGGCGACGCGTGGCCGAACATGATCATGCTGTTCGCGCTTCGCAGCTTCTTCGAGGCAACGCGAGACGAACGCGTGCTCCCGGTCATGACGCGGTACTTCCGATACCGCAATTCCCTCTCGGACAAGGACCTTTACGTCCACGCCTGGGGCGTCGGAACCTACGCCCTGCAATGGTGGCAGCACGTGCGGGCGGGCGATGAGCTGGACAGCGTCTACTGGCTCTACAACCACACCGGCGACAGCTGGCTGATCGAGTTCGCCCAGCGCATTCGCACAAACTGGGCGGATTGGGGGGCGAAAGTCCAGAGCTGGCACGGCGTCAACATCTGCCAGGGCTTCCGCAACCCGGCCCTCTGGTATCAGCAGTCGCACGACGAGGCGGACTTGACGGCCACCCGGCGGTGCCTGGCCGAAGTTTACGAGAAATTCGGCCAGGTGCCCGGCGGCATGTTCGGCGCGGACGAAGACGCCCGGCCCGGCTATCCCGGCCCGAGGCAAGGAGCCGAAACCTGCTCGATGACAGAGATCATGCTCTCGTATGAGATGCTCCTGAAGATCACCGGGCAGGTGGACTGGGCAGACCGACTGGAAGACGTGGCCTTCAACTCGCTGCCCGCCTCCATGACGCCGGACTTGAAGGGCCTGCATTACCTGACCGCGCCGAACCTCGTGCAGATCGACCGCGGCAACAAGGCGCCGGGCCTGGAAAACGGCGGCAACACGCTGGCCTTCGATCCGTGGGACTTCCGCTGCTGCCAGCATAACGTCGCCATGGGCTGGCCCTACCTGGCGGAACACCTCTGGATGGCCACCCAGGACCGCGGACTGGCGGCGGTGGTATACGCGGCCAGCGACGTGACGGCCAAGGTGGCCGACGGCGCGGAGGTGACGATACGCTCGAACACGGACTACCCGTTCGCCGAGACGATCACCCTGCGGATTGCCGCGGCCAAGGCTGTGGAGTTTCCGCTGTACCTGCGCGTGCCCGGCTGGTGTGAAGGTCCGGAGGTGGCGGTCAACGGACAGCGTCGCGCGGCGCGAGCGAGCGGGGGCGAGTACCTCGTGCTGCAACAGCGTTGGTCGGACGGCGACGAAATCAAGCTGCACCTGCCGGCCAAAGTGACGCTGAAACGATGGAAGGCCAACGGCAACAGCGTGTCAGTGCACCGCGGGCCGCTTACGTACTCCCTGCGCATCGAGGAGCGCTGGCACACGATCCGCGAGGGAATCGGCGAGGATTACGAGAAGTGGCCGGCGTTCGAGGTGTATCCGCAGACGCCGTGGAACTACGGTCTGGACATCGGGGGCGCGACCGATCCGGCCGCCCTGTTCGAGGTCGTGCACAAGCCCGGCCCGCTGGCCCCGCAGCCCTTCACGCTGGACGATACCCTCATCGAGTTGACCACCCGCGGCAAGCGTATCCCGGCCTGGCAGCAGGATCCCACCGGCCTGGTCGGCGAAGTGCAGGAAAGCCCGGCCCGAGTCGACCCGGGTCCGCCGGAGACGATCACGCTGGTGCCCATGGGCTGCGCCCGGCTGCGCGTCTCGGCGTTTCCGACGGTCAGCAGTGGCCCGGACGCGCACGAGTGGACGCCGCCGCTGGATTGCCTGCACGAGGCCTCGCACGTGTCCGACAACCTCTCGGCCGTCAGCAACGGCGATTGGCCCTGGACGGGCAAAGACCCCAACAAAGTGCCTCGCTTCACCTGGCGACCACACAAGGGGACCACGGAATGGATCACGTACCGGTTCGAGCGAGTGCGGCCGGTGTCGGAAGTGCACGTGTACTGGGTGGATGACGGCGCGGGCGGCGAGTGCCGTCCGCCCGCCTCGTGGCGGATCTTCCGGCGAAAGAACAACGTGTGGGAGCCCGTGGTGTCGCACGGCAGGACCGGCGCGGACCGGCGAGGCTGGGACTCCATGCGGTTCGATCCGGTGGAGACGACCGAGCTGAAGCTCGAGGTGACGCTGCAGGAGGGGCACTCCGGCGGGATCTTCGAGTGGGTCGTGGGGGTGTTGAATCCGAGCTGATCCCGAATGGCAAATGGCGAATTGCCAATTTCGAATGGCGGATGGCGAAACGGGGAAGCAGGGGCCCGGGAATCAAGGGATACAGGGATCGGGGGGGGCAGGGCGCGAGGGCTGCCCGATCGCGGGCGGTGGTCGGCAAGCGGAGGCGGCACATGGTGCGATGGACGACGGTGGTGATGGCGGTCGCGGCGACCGTGGCGAGCGCGGCGGAGCCGGGGCTGACGCCGGTGCCATTTGGCGCGGTGGAGGTGACGGACGAGTTCTGGGCGCCCCGCATGAAGACCAACCGCGAGCGAACGATCCCTCATAACTTCCGGATGTGCGAGGAGACCGGGCGGATCAACAACCTGCGCCGGGCAGGCGGGCTCCTGGAAGGCAAGGAGTTTGAGGGGTTCCGGTTCAACGACTCGGACGTGTACAAGGCCCTGGAAGGCGCGTGCTACGAACTGGCCCGCAAGCCTGATCCGGCCTTGGGCAAGCAGGTGGATGACCTGGTCGCCGTCATCACCGCGGCCCAGCAGCCGGACGGCTACCTCAACAGTCACTACACGCTGGTCCAGCCGGACGCGCGCTGGACGAACCTCAAAGACGCGCACGAGCTCTACTGCGGCGGGCACCTGATCGAGGCCGCGGTGGCACACTACCAGGCAACGGGCAAACGCACGCTGCTGGACGTCGCCGTCCGGTTCGCCGACCACGTGGCGTCCGTCTTCGGGCCGGACAAGCGGCGCGACGTGCCCGGGCACCAGGAGATCGAACTGGCGCTGGTGAGGCTCTCGACGGCCACGGGCGACACCCGGTACCGCGACCTCGCCCACTTCTTCCTGGAGGAGCGGGGCCGGGCGCACGGGCGCGAGCTCTACGGCGAGTATTGCCAGGACCACGCGCCGATCGATCAGCAGACCGAGATCGTCGGACACGCGGTACGGGCAATGTACTACTACTGCGGACTGGCGGACGTCATGCGGGTGTCGGACAGCCGGGCGCACCTGCCCGCGCTGGAACACGTCTGGAACGACGTCGTCCTGCGGAAGCTCTACGTCACCGGCGGCATCGGCCCGTCGGCGCACAACGAAGGGTTCACCATCCCGTACGACCTGCCCAACGAAACCGCCTACTGCGAATCCTGCGCCGCCATCGGGCTGGTGTTCTGGGCTCACCGCATGAATCTGCTCACGAAAGACGCCCGATACGCAAACGTCCTGGAGCGCGTGCTCTACAATTCGCTCCCCGCCGGCGTGTCGCTTGGCGGCGACCGGTTCTTCTACGAGAACCCGCTGGCCGGCCGGGGCGATCATCACCGGCTGCCCTGGTACAGTTGCGCCTGCTGCCCGCCGAACTTCGCCCGCTTCTTCCCCACGCTGGGCGGCTACGTCTACGCCGCGGACAACGAGGGAATCTACGTGAACCTGTACGTGACGGGGAGTGCCGAAATCCGCGTCGCCGGCGTTCCCGTGAGAGTCGAGCAAAAGACGGACTATCCCTGGGACGGCAGCGTGCGACTGAAGCTGTCCCCGCCCGCGGAGAAGCCGTTCGCGGTCTGCCTGCGGCTTCCCGACTGGTGCCAGAAGGCCGAGGGGAAAGTCAACGGCCAAACGCTGGAGAACCCGTTTGTCCGCAACGGCTACCTGCGAATCGAACGCGCCTGGAAGCCGGATGACGTCGTGGAATTGTCGCTCGCCATGCCCATCCAGCGCATCGTGGCGAATCCGCGGGTGGCGGCCAACCGCGGGCGCGTGGCCATCCAGCGCGGGCCTATCGTGTACTGCGTGGAAGCCCAGGATACCAAAGGCGCAGTGGACCGGCTTGTCCTGCCCCGCGACGCCGCTCTGAACGCCGTGCACCGCAAAGACCTGCTGGGCGGCGTGACGGTCATCGAAGGAAAGGGACGCGAGGCGGCGGCACTCGCCGCATGGGACTCAGACCTGTATCACCCGGCGGCGGAGGGTCGATCTGTCGACTTCACCGCCATTCCCTACTGCGTGTGGGACAACCGCCAGGCCGGTCCCATGACGGTATGGCTGCCGGAATCGGATGGACTGGTCCCGCCGCAGCCGACGGAGGGAATCAAGGCCTCGGCATCGCACGTTCACGGGAACCTGGCCGCGGTGCACGACGGAATCGAGCCGGCCTGGCCCGGCGACAGCAACGTGCCGCGCCTCGACTGGTGGAATCATCTGGGCACCGCGGAATGGCTGCAATACGATTTCGAGAAACCCCGGCGCGTGTCCGGAGTGGACGTGTATTGGTTCGATGACGGCCGCCTGGGCGGGCGCTGCCGCGTGCCCGCGTCGTGGAAGCTGCTCCACCGCGACGGCGAGCAATGGCGCGAGGTGGCCAACCCCACCGGCTATGGCACGCGCGGCGACCAAGTGAACCGCATCTGGTTCGATGCTGTGGAAACGACCGGCCTGCGACTCGAAGTGCAGTTGCAGCCCGACCTCTCAAGCGGCGTCCTGGAATGGGCGGTGCTCGAAAACCCTGCCCGCCCGTGAATCCCGGCCTGTCCCGGCGCGGAGGATGTGGGTGTCGTCAACCACGCCCATGGGGCGTGGCAAAAGCCCTCCCCGGCGGCTCGTGAGCGTCCGGAAACCCCCGCCAAGGGCAAGCACGCAGGGAAGCCCCCGTTGGGGCCCCTGCGGGCTCCTTGAGGTCAAGGTCGCTTTGACCCGTCTCAAGCTCTTCCTGTTCGGGGATGCACGGCCACACCCGATCCTCGTTCAGACCCACCGTGCTCGTGCGGTACCCCGTGGCCCGGAGGCGCCATCCGGTCAAGCTCCTTCTTTCGACCAGTCGGCCCCCAGTCCGTCGGATGCCGGACCGAGGGGGTAACTGGAACCGAACCCCGGCACGAGCCAACGGGGTTTTCCGGGTTGACAGGCAGGCCGGGTGACCCCACACTGTCGGCCCGTCTAGGGCGTTTGCCTACCTTCCGGCGGAGGAGGTGACGCGAAACGGAGGCGCGGGAAGGGGCAAGGAGGAGCGAGGCTTGTTGAGAAACCGAATTGCTTTGACGGTATTCCTGCTGGTGGCGTGCGTATGGTGCCTGGTGTCGGTTTCCCGGGCGGACCGGCCCGAAACGGCCCCGCCCGCGACGATCCCCCATCTGCCTGCAGTCGGCGGGCCGGGATGAACCCGGCGTTTTCGGCACACGGCGCCGTTCGGACCTATCCGCTCCACGGATGAAGCGGACGGTGGCGAAGGGCTACACACACAAGCACATACAAACCGGGGAAAGGCTCATAATGACGCATGTCCGGCTGCCTGACGGGCAGCTGTTCCCGGACCCCGGGAGATCCTCTCAATCCGCTGGACGCGCGGCGGAGTGAATTCGAGACTGAACCAGACGGGGAGCGTAGCGGCGGAAAGTGCGCCCATGGAAATCGGTACAGCGACAGGCAGTGCGTTCGTCAACACCCTGATCGGCACCTACGGTCAGGGGACGGCGTCTTCCTCCACCGGCACATCCTCTTCCTCCCTTTATGGCGCCAGCGCCCTTGTTTCGATCGGGCAGTCATCGGCCACCAGTGGCGACTACTCCTACCTGGGCGCAGGAAGGACCGGTTTGGCTGCCAGCGTACCCGTGTTTGACGCCACGTCGCTGCTGCAAGCGCAGGCCGGCATCCCACAGACGGTCAAGAGCGACGAGCAGATCGAGAAGGAAGAGGCCGCGGTGCAGGAGGCCCTGGACCATCTGAACGCCGGCGAGCACGACCAGGCGCGCTCCATCCTGGACGAGTTGCTGGAGAAGGATCCGCTCAATGCGATGGCGGTCCATGCCTTGGGCGCCATCGAGATGGATTTGCAGCAGTACGAGAAGGCCGAGAAGCTGTTCCTCAAGGCCCACTACCTCGACGCGGACCGGGGGGCCGACTCCGACGCCCGCAACGCCCGCCTGCTCCAGAATGACGACAATTCGGTGTTCTCCAAGGCGAAGCAGATGGTATCGTCCCCCGGCACCCGGGCTGATGGCATTCGCCTCCTGGTGAACCTGACGGACCGGGCGCCCACGCACACCGAGGCCCAGATGCTGCTGGGAGAGAGCCTTTTGAAGGAAGCGGACGCGGTGAACGGTCTGCAACACTTCAACCGGGCCCTGGTCACGGCGGACGCGTCACAGGCGCTGCGGATCGAGAACCGGATGAACGAGTTGATCGAGATGGCCCCGGACCAGGCCTACCTGCACCACCTGTTGGGCAAGGCCCAGCTTGCGCAGGGCAAATACGAAGAGGCCGTCACCACGCTGGCTCATGCCACCGAACTGGCCGACGGCGAGGACTTCTACGGCGCCGACCGGGCCCGTGCCCTTGTCGGGGTGGGTCGCCAGATGCTCTCGCGCAACAACATCACGGGGGCGATCCGACGGTTCGAGGAAGCCGAAGTGCAGAACAGCCTGGACGCCGACGTGAAGGTGGCGCTGGCCGAGGGCTACGCCGCCCGGGCTCGATACAAGTACCGGCTGGGATCCAAGGAGGCGGCCATCCAGGATTTCAGCCTGGCAGCCCGGAAGCTGGGCTCCTACGGCAGCGAATCCCTGCGCCGGCAGCTCGGGCTCAGCGCCTATGTAGCAGGCCTGGCGGTGTCCGCCGAACGGCAGGAAGCCGGTGAAGACATTGATGAAGAGGTCCTGGCGTTCCAGGTTGCCTACGACATGGACCCGGAGAACACGACGTACAAGCGGAAGCTTGCCGATACGCGCAGTGCGATGGGCGACCAGTTCATGGCGGACAAGGAATATGCCAAGGCCGCCGCCGCCTACAGCAAAGCTTACGCACTCTACAAGAACGACGCGACGTACAAGCAGAACACCATCAACGCCTACCGGCTGCAGGGCGACGAGGAAATGGAGGATCGCCAGTTCGACAAGGCGATTGCCACCTATCGCAAGGCCTACCTCATCGACACGAATGACACGGTAAGCAAGGAGAGCCTGGCCGCCGCCTACAACGCCCGCGGCCTGCGGTACATGGAAGACAAGAAGTGGAGCCTGGCCGCGGCCGATTTCCGTGAAGCCCTCGCCCTCGTCCCGCAGAACACGACCTACCAGGACAACTACGACAGCGTGAAGGACCGATAGCCGACCGCGGGACCTTGCATCCCGGCCCATCGGCAACATGGCGTCGGACCACCCCGTCTGGAATGCGATTCCCGCCGGGCAGACCGCCCTGCATCCGCGGTCTTGCGCGCGCGGTGACGTCCGCTGTCAGTCCGATAACCGCGACGTGATCGCTGCCGACACCCTGCGTGGCGAACGAGCAAGGGCAGGAAACCCTGAATCAAGTTTCTGAAGTCAGCCCGCACGAGAACCGATAGTTAGGGCGTTCACCCCGGAGATTGGCCGCATTCCGGATCACGGACCCGACGGTCGAAGACTCCGAACGCTGAGTCAACCAGACGACTATGGGGGTATGAACTGATGACACTTCAGAAGAAACTGCTGGTTTCCAAGCTCTCCCTGGTTGCGCTGCCGATGCTGCTGGTCACGGTGACCGTTGCGTGGCAATCCAGCCGCGCCGCCAGCGAGATGATCAACCAATCGACGTCGGCCCTGCAGGACAACGGCAAGTACGCCCGGGACGGAATGATGGAGGCGGTCAAGAACGACCTGGCCCACGTGGCGGAAACGGTATACGCCATGTGCCAGGCCCAGCAGGACCTGCTGCAGCAGAAGGTGCGGGCTGATCTGAACGTGGCGCAACACGTGCTGGACCAGACCGGTCCGGTGACCTTCTCCGACGAAACGGTGCCGTGGGAGGCGTCGAACCAGTACACGAAGCAGACGCAGACCCTGGAGCTCCCCAAGCTTCTGGTCGGGGATGCCTGGGTCGGGCAGGTCCGGGATCTGTCGCAGTCGGCTCCGGTGGTGGACGCGGTGAAGGACCTGGTGGGCGGCACGTGCACGATCTTTCAGCGGATGAACGAGGCCGGCGACATGCTGCGGGTGGCCACAAACGTGGAAACGCTCGACGGCCAGCGGGCCATCGGAACGTTCATCCCGGCGGTCAACCCCGACGGCAAGCCGAATCCGGTTATCGCAGCGGTCATGTCCGGAAACGTCTTTGAAGGCCGCGCCTTTGTGGTGAACGCCTGGTACGTCACGGCGTACTCCCCCATTCGGGATGCCGAGGGCAACATTGCGGGCGTCCTGTACACCGGGGTGAAGGAGGAAAGCACCACGTCGCTCCGGGACGCGATCATGTCCATCAAGGTCGGCGAGACCGGCTACGTATACGTCCTGAACGCCACGGGCAGCACGCGCGGGCATTACGTCATCTCCATGGGCGGCAAGCGGGACGGTGAGAATATCTGGGACTCCAA
>CAZBFW010000010.1:0-18232 GCA_964491135.1 uncultured Phycisphaeraceae bacterium
GACAGCCAAGGCGATCAGCGACCGCCTGAACAAGGGCGATCTGGATGGGCTGCGCGCGCTTCTGGCCGCGCTGGAACCGGTGGATCTCGATCCGTACAAGCCGGAGTTGCATACCGCCGTCGGCGCGGCGAAGAAGAGGCTTGCCGAGCCGCCTCCCGCACCCGCCACGGCCCCCGCCACGACGGCGCCGACCGCGTGACCCTTTGCAGGAAACACGGCGGGGCGACACCCCGTCTCCGTGGTCGGCCTCCGCGAGCGGAGCATGATCGCGAGCCGCCGGCGCCGGCCGGTCATTTGTGAAGAATGACACCGGTGTGGGCGGGGACGGTGACCTCATTCCAGTGCTCACTGAGGGCCTGGTGGCTCACTCGGTCACCGTCGGCGACCATGAGCCAGCGACCGGGCCCGAGGGGGAAGCGGACGTCCGCGCGATCACCGTTGAGAAGAATGAGGATGGTGGCAAACGGCTCACCAAACAGGCCGCGCCCGTCCAGAGCGAAGGCGATGCAGCGGGGCGTGGGAACGTCGATCATGAGGTGAACTCGTTGCTCGATTTCCTCACGCGTGCGTAACCGGAAAAGAGGGTGGGCGCGGCGCAGGGCAATCAGATCACGATAGTACGCGAAGGTGTCCGCATTCTCCTTCTTGAGGGACCAGTCAATCTGGTTCACTTCATCGCCAAGGTTGTACGAATTGTGGTGCCCGAGCTTGGTCCGGCAGAACTCCTGGGCGGAGTGAAGGAAGGGGATTCCCTGGGACGTGAGGAGCAGCAGGGCGGCCATACGCTGCATTCGCTTCCGCTCCGCGTCCGTGGCCTTGGGGGTGGTGCGGACGATCTTGTCCCAGAGAGTCAGGTTGTCGTGGCACTCACAGTAGTGGACCGCGTCGGTTGGATGAAGGGCCCAATCCTGAATCGAGCCCCGGAGTCCCAGCTTGACCGCTTCGCGGCGGTCGCCCGTCTGAACGAAACCGGGAACGTCACCGTTGGTGTCTCCTTTGACGGCATCACGGAAATGGTCGTCGAAGGCGGCGACCCCGCTGCCGCGAAGGGTGTCTTTGCCCGTCGTCGGGCGCAGGCCGGACGGCCCCGCCGTCCACGGTTCCCCGTACAACAGAATGGAGGGGTGCACCGCGCGGAGCTCATCGCGAATGATCTCGAGCGTCGGGAAGTCGAGCAGGCCCATCAGGTCAAAGCGAAATCCGTCGATGCCGAATTCCGTGACCCAGTACTTCAGTGAATCGAGGATGAACTTGCGGGCCATGGGGGCCTCCGTGCGGAACTCGTTGCCGCAGCCGGAGCCGTTCCACAGCTCCCCGTTGGGCTTCCGTCGAAAGTAGTAGCCCGGGGCAACCTGGTCGAACGTGGCGTGACGCGACGTGTGGTTGAAGACAACATCCAGCACCACACCGATGCCATGATTGTGCAGGGCCTGCACGGCCTGCTTGAATTCCGCGATTCGGGCGATTCCGTCCGGGGTGGTGGCGAACCGGGCCTCCGGCGTGTTGAAGAAGGCCGTCATGTACCCCCAGTTGTACCGGCCGTCGTCCTCAAAACACTGAACCGGCATGAGCTGCACGTGCGTGATGCCGAGCTCCACCAGGTGATCCAGCCCCGTGGAAACGTCCGGCCGCCGGGGCAGGTGCGTACCGCTCTCCGCCAGGCCCTTGTAGAGGCCTTTGTGGGCAACGCCGGAATCCGGGGAGATCGTGAAATCGCGTACGTTCAACTCATAGATCACGGCATCCGCGGGCGTGGCCAGCTTGACCGGATGCGTCACGAGAAAGTCGGAAGGGTCCGTGTCCTGGAGGTCGCATATGATGGCACGCGGACCCGGATACTGCCCGCACTTCGCACAGGGGTCCGTGACCTCCTGATCCGACTCCAGCCCCGGGCCCTCGAGGACAAACGCGTAGTACTGGTCCCGCAGATCGTGCTCCAGCGTTGCGGACCAGACGCCGCGGAGATTCCGAATCATCGGCTGGCGGATGGTGGGGCTGCCGGAACGGGACTTGGCGACCACAACGTCAACCCGGTCCGCTTCGGGGGCATAGACGCCGAAGAGGGTTCCCTGTGGAGAGTAGGTGGCTCCCAGACGGGCCTCCGCGTCGTAGAACTGCTGGTTGTCAAGAACGCGTCCGAGGCGCACACGCTGCACGCCGATCCCCTGGATTTCCACTTCCAACGCCTGCCGCATGAAATTGGGGGGACTTGCCAGTTTCACTGAAAAAGCACGGGTGGCCCCGGGCGAGCGCCTGGAGGGGGCAATGTCGCCCACTTGAACACGCTTGCCGCTCCGGTCGCGAACCGTTACGCCGCTGGCGGGCGGGGGGCTGACCGGCCGGTCGAATCGCAGGGTGATGGTTCGCAAGCCATCGAGCGTCGCGGAGAAGGTTGGCGTGTCTTTGGACTGGGGCGGTCTCTTCACGGATTCGATGCCTCAAAACAGGACTGACGGGAGCGCGAAATGCCGTCCCGCGGCGGGTAGGAGGAACGATACCGCACCGAAAATCAACTCCCCCGGACTGGAGGGGGACGGGGGGATACGCCGGAACGGAGAGCAAGCGGCAGGAATTGCGCGGACCAGGGCGGGTAGCGTGACGATCCATCGGCTGCCAAACGGAAATGGCCGACAGAAACCGGGACGGTATGACCGATGTTGGTGGACGGCAGGTGATACCGCCATACAATCGGTCTAAGCGTTTTTCAGGGCGAAGGACGCCCGGACCGGACGACCGTGTTTCATACCCGCTTGAAAATTTTCGTCGGCCTGTGGGGCATCGCGCTGGCCGTGCTTGTGGTGCGACTCGTGGATCTCCAGGTCATTCACGCCGCGTACTACAAGGAGGAGGCGCGCAACAGACTGCTGCTGCCGGCGCAGGCGTTGCCGTTTGTGCGGGGTCGCATCCTGGACCGCACGGGGACTCTGTTGGTCAGCGAGGAGCCGAGTTGGGACGTCCGGGCGGACTACCTGCTGGTGGCGATGGACGAGGAATACCTCGGCCGTTTGGTGAAGGAGTGCCGGCGGAGCGGACGGTACGGGAGTGGTCGTTCGGCGGAAGGGGTGCGCCAGGCGCTGGAAGCAGAGCTGGACCGGATGTGGAGTGATCTGGCTTCGTTCCGCGGTGAGCCGGCGGAGGCGCTGCGGCAGCGGCAGCGCGAGATATGCGAGCGCGTGCAGCGGATTCGGGAGTCGGTGCGGCAGCGTCGGGGCTTCGACGCGGCGGTCCGTGAGGAACGCATGAAGCACGCGATCCTGGCCGGCCTGGACGACCAGGAACAGGTTCAGGCGCGCATGACCTTGCTGAAGAAGTATCCCTGGCTCAGTGTGGAGAGTTCGACGCACCGGGAGTATCACGACGCCCTGGCACTGGCGCACATTCTCGGGCGCGTGGGGCCGGTCGATGCGGAGGACATCCGAAAGGATCCGCACGGCAACGATCCGGACGCCAAGTACCTGCCCAACGAAGTGACGGGAAAGACAGGGGTCGAGTTCGCCGCGGAGGAACTGCTGCGGGGCCGGCGCGGCCGGGTCCGCATGAACCTCGCGGGGAAGTTGTTGACCAACGAGCCGGCGGAAAACGGCCGGGACGTGACGCTCACGATCCGAGCGGACCTGCAGCGCCGCTTGTACGATGCGTTTGCCGACCATCTGGCGCACGCGGAGGTGCCCGAGCTGGCGGATGCGACGGGCGGCGTGGTGGTCGTGCTGGACATCCCGACGCGCGAAGTGCTGGCTCTGGTTTCGTACCCTTCGTACGACCCGTCCAGGTTTGACGAGGACTACGAATCGCTCCGTGCCGACACGCTGCATACGCCGCTGCGATTTCGGGCCGTGGCCAATCAGTACGCGCCCGGGTCGATCGCAAAGCCCCTCGCCTGCCTGGCCGGGCTGAGCACCGATCGGATCGGTCTGGAAACCCGCTTCAACTGCACGGGCTATCGGTTTCCGGGCGTACACAACAAGTGGCGGTGTTGGCGTCTGAGCGGCTCCAGCGCCCGGAAGTCCCACGGACTGGTGAATGTGGTTGAGGCGATCGAGGGAAGCTGCAACGTCTATATGTATCACGTGGGGGAGGAGGTGGGCACGGAAGCCCTGACGAGCGTGTTCGACCTGTTTGGCGTGGGGCGCACGACGGGGATCGGCCTGCCGGAAGAGGCCACCGGCGTGAACCCGACGCCGGACTGGCTGGTGCAACGGGGTCGGCGGGTCTCCGTGGGCACCGGGCGCTTGTTATCCATCGGCCAGGGCGAGGTCCTGGTGACGCCCATTCAGGCGGCAAATCTCTTCGCGCAGTACGCCAGCGGCATCTACAAGCCGGTGACGCTGATCAGCGGACTTCGCGACGACGCGCCCGGGGAGACACTGCCCGGCGACCCCTCGGAATGGCGCGCGGTGCAGGAGGGACTGTTCCGTGTGGTGAACAGCGAGGACGGAACGGCCTATCATTACGCACGGTACGAAGGGCCGCGATTTCGCATCTGCGGAAAAACCGGGAGTGCCACATCACCCGTCCGACCTCTATCCTACCGCGTTCCCTATGTTGACGAGGATGGGAATAACGCGACGGTGATTGTCCCGGCGGGCAGCCGGAGCCAGGCGGTGGACGACTTCCGGCGAAGCCATCCCGGGGCGACATTCGAGCTGCGGGACGTGGTGAAGCATGAGTGGTGGCCGCCGGACGAGGAGAAAAGCTATTCCCACGCGTGGTTTGGCGGGTTCCTGCAGGCGGTGGATGAGGATGGTGAGCCGCGTTGGAGCGTGAAGCCCCGGATTGCGTTCGTCGTACTCATTGAATACGGGGGCAGCGGCGGCCACAGCTCAGCCCCTTTCGCCAAAAACATGGTCACGCTGCTGGAGGAGGTTCTCGGGCCGGATCTGGATCCGGACGGCCGACCGGAACCGCCGCCGCCGGACGCTTCGAAAGAGGAGGGCGCCGGATGACGCGTGGCACGCTCGATCTGACACAGCCGGGCTGGGTGGTCGCGACCGCGGTCGCCGTCCTGTGTCTCGTGGGTGTTCTCAGCATCTACGCCACGGATGCCGGCGAGGAAGGCGTTCCATGGAACACGATCAAGCAGGGGATCTATCTGGCGGCTTCCTCGATCGCAGCGTTGGTCGTGCTCCGAATCGGCTACCACAACATCGCCCGTCACGCCTTCCTGATCTTCGTGGTCGTATTGCTCATGTTGGTTCTGCTGGCCGCCGCGAAGGTTCTGAACTTTGATTTTGGAGGGCTGGTTCCGGCCAAGCGGAACGCGTATCGGTGGATCCTGCTGCCGGGGTTCCAGTTGCAGCCGTCGGAGTTCATGAAAATCGCGTCCATCCTGGCACTGGCGTGGTACCTTCGCTTTCGACGGAACTACCGCTCCTTTTGGGGCATGTTGCTGCCGTTCATCATTCTGGCCGTTCCCATGGGCCTGATTCTCATGGAGCCGGACCTCGGGACGACCCTTCTGATGATTCCGGTGCCGTTCGTGATGCTGTTCATGGCCGGGGCGAAGAAGCGACACCTGGCGGTCGTGGTCCTGGTCGGCGTGCTGTGCACGCCGGCGGTCTGGACCAAGATGCAGCCGTATCAGCGCATGCGGATCGTGGGCGTGTTCCTGCAACTGGACTCGCTGCGGAGCCGGGTCATCGCGAACCCGGAGGAATACGCCCACCTGTGCACCAAGCGGCAGGCCCTGGAGTGGGAGGCGGACTCCGGCATGCAGCTCGTTGGCTCCAAGGCGGCCCTGGGCAGCGGGGGCCTCCTCGGGCAGGGGTGGGGGCACGGCACGTACGTGAAGTACGACTTTCTGCCGGACCGCCACAATGACATGGTCTTTGCCCTTGTGGGTCATCAGTGGGGGCTGGCGGGGTGTTTACTGGTCCTCGCCTGCTACGTGGCCATCGTGGTGTGCGGCATCGAGGTGGCCGCGGAATCGCCCGACCCGCTGGGGCGCCTGGTAGCCGTTGGCGTGGTGACGGTCGTGGCGGCCCAGGTGATCATCAACGTCGGCATGACGCAGGGGTTGATGCCGATCACCGGCATGACGCTGCCGTTCGTCAGCTACGGCGGGAGCAGTCTGCTGACCAATTTTGTTGGCGTGGCCCTGCTCATCAGCGTGTCGCAGAAGCGTCCCTTCCTCCTGTATAACAAGTCGTTCGAATCGGCGATAGAGGAACAAGAGTAGGGTAGGATCTCCCTCGACAAACGGGGCGCGCAGAAAAGCATAAAACATTTGCAATATCCTAGAATACTGTTATACTATTCTAATGTTACAAAGGACCGACAACGCTCTTTGGAGGCTTTTGCGTGACTCGCACCGCGGCTGAAAAGGATCCGGCAGGCAGAAGCCCGCGCAGGGGAGGAACGACAAACCCGATGGGGCGGGTGACCCGCCGGAAAACGCCGCGCCGCCGACGAGCCGGCGCCGCGGTGAACCCGGGCCGAACCCGCGCGAACGTGACGCGAGCGACGCAGGCCGACGGAAAGGGGCAGCGGGCGTCAGGCCCACGTGCCAGCCGCGCCCCGCGCCCCGCGTCCCTGCGGCAGTGGCTGCCCGCTCTGCGGCATCCGGGTGGGCTTGGCCTCGGAGTGATCGTGGCGGTGGTTGAGGGCACCGGAAACGGATGGGACCAGGTCGTGGCGACAGCCCACCGTCTGACCGTGCTTCCGCGGAGCCGCCGGACGAGGCAGGCAAAAGGGAGCCTAAAGCCCGAACAGACGAACAGCCGTGCGGCTCGGGCACTGCTGCGGGCAGGCCGTACGGAGGAACTGGCCCGGGTGCTTGGGGCGCTCGGCAGCACGCATCGACTGCGTATTCTGTTCAAGCTGCTCGAAGGGGCTGCCACGTACCGCACGCTTCAGAAGGTGACTGGCCTGAAGGCGGGACCGTTGTATCATCACATCTCGCAGTTACGGCTGGCGGAGCTGGTGGGGCCCAAGCAACGGGACCTGTACGATCTCACGCGAGCCGGGCGAAACGTGGTGGTGGTGGCATCGGTTCTGGGGTCGTTGAGCCGGGATCGGCGACCCCGTCCGGCACCGATTGTTTGAGACGGCGGGGGGCTGGCATGGGCGCAGACCGGGCATCGGGCGGGGCGTTTCGTCGCATCCTGGTGCTGGAGTCGTACTACGGCGGATCGCATCGGGCGTTTCTCGACGCCTGGATTGCCCATAGCCGTCACCACTTCGAGTTGCTCACCATGCCGGCCCGGAAATGGAAATGGCGGATGCGGGGGGCCGCTTTGTGGTTTGCAGATGCCCTGGCTGCATCTCCCAGGCCGGCCGACGTCCTCTTCACGAACGACATGCTGAGTGTGGCCGACTTGCGGGCTCTGCTGCCTGCCGATCAGAGACGAACGCCGATTGTCTGCTACTTCCACGAGAACCAACTCACCTACCCACTGTCCGAGCACGATTACCGAGACTACCAGTTCGGGCTGACGAACCTGACATCCAGTCTGGCGGCGGATGCCGTCTGGTTCAATTCGGCCTGGCATCGGGACGTGTTCGTGCAGGCCCTCGAGGATTTGCTGCGAGGGATGCCCGATCACGTGCCTCCGGGCCTCGCGGAGCGGGTGGCAGGGCGGGCGGAGGTGTTCTGGCCGGTTGTCGACCCTCCGCCGGAAGACGTGATACAGGTTGCGGCGGCTCGCAGGGAACGCCGTGACCCATTCACGATTCTCTGGTGCCACCGCTGGGAATATGACAAAGATCCGGCGACGTTCTTTCGCACGATCTTCCGGCTGGATGAGTCGGATGTCGACTTCCGCCTCATCCTGGCGGGCGAATCGTTCCGGTCGGTTCCACCCGTTTTTGACGCGGCCTGGAAACGCCTGCAGCCGCGTATTCTCCACGCGGGGTACCTCGGAAACCGCCCGGCGTACTGGTCCTGGCTGGCTCGCGCGGACGTAGCCGTCAGCACCGCGTTGCAGGAAACCTTCGGGATCGCCGTGGTCGAATCCCTGCTTGCCGGCTGCTGGCCGCTGTTGCCCGACCGCCTGTCCTATCGTGAGGTCCTGTCGCCGGAGTTTCACGCTCCCTGCCTGTATGCGAGCGAAGCGGACCTGTTCGATCGTTTGGCGGCCCTTTCTCTTCAGCGGCCGGACCCGGCCTCAGCAGGGCGGTTGCACCGCGAGGCACTGGCCATGCACGACGCCACGGCGCGCACGGCGGCCCTGGATGCGGCGGTCGATCGGCTCGCCGAGTCAGGATGCAGGGTTTCGGGCCTTTGAGCGGGCTTCTGGACTAACGCCCGGGACGCGGCCGCCCCGCTTCCGACTGACGTCCGATAATATATGTTATGTTGCGTTGACGCCGGCAGGGCGGTGAGCTCGCTCCACGAAGCCCTGTTTCCTCGGGGCTGGCGGCCGGGTTTGGTGCTGCTCCACCCGCCCCGTCACGGCCGGAACGTGCAGCCTTCCCGTCCGGGGAGCCTGCCACCCGTCGCGGTGTGGATCAGGGGCGACGCCCAGGGGGCGCTGCAGGCGTGGCGCTCTGGGCCATGGCCCGCAGCCGGCCGAGATCCTGCTGGCCGCCCGCCGGCACAACGAGGGCGCCGCTTTTGAAGTCAAAGTAGTAGCTGTTCATGCCGTTCACGGCTGTGTCGATGACGTAGAGAACATCCGTACGATCGTCGACTTTCCCGACGGCCATCACGTAGTCACCGGCCTGCACGCCAACGCCTGCCGCCATCGCCGGTTGCGTCTGGCTGTGCAGAATCAGCAGACCGACGAGCAGGATCGTGCCGGTTGTGCAGAGAACACCGATTGCGAAGTCTTTGGAATCCATGGTACGTGCCTCTTGCGGCCCGCCCGCGATTTCGGAGGCGGTGCCGTCCTCTGTGGCAGTCAGCGCGAGCGGAAATCGTTCGCCAGGCTGCGGGTCTGTGCGTGCATCAACTGACCGGTCTTGTTCTGCGCAGGCATGAAGCAATGCAGGAGCCTGCCGGGCGAATCGATGATGAACACCACGTCAAGCTGGTTCGTGATGCTGCCCGTGGCGATCATGAAGTCGCCCGGGCGCCCGGGGGCGACCTGGGCGACAGCCGCCGGGGGCGAGGCGACGCTGAACACCAGTGCGGTCAACAGCACGATGTTCACTCCTGTGAGAAACACGATCAAGGAGCGTTTCGAATACATGTGCATTCTCCTTCCAGGGTCCGCACGAGATCCGTCATCCGAGGTGTGAACGCCGCGGGTTCTTGAACGCGACGGCAACGCAGACGATCGTTATCCCGATCGCGAACAGCCACTGAAACACCGGCTTGGACGGCTCGGGCGGATTCACCGATTCCTGGGCAAGCAGAGGCGACGTCCATTGAAGACACGCCAGCAGCGCCAGAACAACGGCTGATCCAGCAATGTGTCGTCCCCGAGCCGAGATCCCCCTCTTCGCATCTTCCGTATCCTGCGTGTGCATTCCAGTTCTTCCGCCGTTCTTATCTTCCCGCCCGTGCAGAGGCCACGCCCTGCCGGCCGGCTTTGCCTGCGCATTATACGCACGTACGCATCTCGGTAAACCGCCTCGATTCGTCATAGCCTCTGGATCGGCCGGGCAACCTGCCGGAAGGTGGCGGCCGGCAGAGTCACAGTTCCCCAGCGCCTGGAACGGGTACGGCAATGTCTTCGGTACTCGGCAAGGGGCACGCAAAGGAAGGCATATCGACGGTCGCCGCGGTTGTGGATGTAAACGGGCGGGACGCGATCTTCTTCCTCGGTCAACCAGTACGCGAAGACAAGCATGGCCTCGAACCCGTCGCCGAAAACCGCCTGCCAGTTGGCCAGGCCCTCCAGGTCGGACTGAGTGACCCAGTTCTCCCAGTATCGCCGGCTGGTGCGCGTCACGTACGGGTACTGCCGTCCCTTCACGTCGACGATCCACCTGCGGCGTGCGTCCCGATAGACCAGGAAATCGAAGGATTTCACGCGGGACCCGGCGAAAATCACCTTGCGCTGTTCGTCGACCGCAATATAGGGAATGCCCTGGGATCGAAGGTAATCCTCGAAGGCCGCTTCGTAGTGGATGTGCCGCCGTGTCACGGCAAAGCCCCCCTGTCCACCACGCCGACGAACTACGGAGTGTCGATCTCCCCCGCGTACACCTGTCGTCGGCCGGTGCGGTCGTACACGACAAATTCCCACGCCGTCGTCCCTGTAACATTCACCTCCCGGGCCGTCGGTTCGTAGCGAATCCGGTACATCTGCTGCTCCGGGCCGGATACGCTGAATCCCCGCCGCGAAGGTCGATCCTGGTAGACGGACGTGGCGGTCCCGTCCGACTTGCGGATCTCCAATCGGGCGGCTGAGAAGTCGAGCGGTTCGGTCGTCACGGGCACGGTCAGCTCGATGACCGACTGATAGAACCGAAGCCGGACGGTGTCGCTCGCCACACGCCGATCGGGCTCGTTGGTGGCGAAATCGCTCCAGGACGTCTCAAGCCGGCCGCGGTCGCGTCCGCCGATTGCCCGGTAGGCTGTCGCTCGAGCCGGTAGTGCTGCGCCGGGGGCCTCGGCTTGGAAGTGATGCGCGAACTCAAAATGGCCCCGGGGACCGGCCTCAGAGAAGACGCTCGCCTCCCCCGCCTCAAGAACGGCATACGTGGCGATTCCTTCCGGGTCGAGAGGATAGCGGGTGAAGGGCTTGAATATCACGAAGTCGAACCGGACCTCCTCACCCACGTGGACCATCTGGGATCGTACCACTGACCAGTCGCCTCGAGCACGCGGGCCGGTACTTGTGGCCAGCGAGCCGTCGAAGCAACCCGCCAGGCCGGCCATGCAGATCCAAGCCGGGGCAAACCCGCCCCACCGCCTCCAGGCCACGTCAGGAATCTCCGCGCCCGTTCCGCCGGGCTGCCGTCCGGGAACCCGCGTCTTTCCGGTTGTTCGATCGCGACGCCCTGCCGCAACCGCGTCCGCTCCGCTTGCGCTTCTGCAGCCAGGATGTCAGGTCGGCTTCACACTGGAAGAGCGCATCGTAGCCGTAATTCCCGCCGGAATAGTCGCATTCGCCCGCCTTGTATTCCCGGCAGATCCTCGGTCGGGTTTCGTACGTGTCGCACAGGTTGTCCGGCTGGAGGTGCCGGCATGGCGTGGGAACCTGTATGTACCAGTCGCCGTCTTCAATGAAAACGGTGATCCCGCGGTGCATCAGGTACCACCGGATATCGTCGAAGTCCCGGGCGCTCTTCGGCTTGTCCAGGGGCAGCGCCAGGTACTTGCAGCAGGCGGCCGTACAGTGCTCGCAACAGATCGATCCCATACTTCCACCCCGTCGGTCGGATGGGCAATCCTGCCCTGCGCAGCGGGTTCCCGGGCTCGCACCGGTCCGGCACCCGACGTCCGCGCCGCCAGTATCGCGGCATTGAAGGGAGGCGGCAACCCCGCTCCCGCGGTTCGGATGGCATCGCGGCTATTCGCTCAGACCTGCCGACGGCGAGCCGAACGCTCACGCCTTCCATCCTCCTCCCGACCGCCGTTCCACCGCACCAGGTGCACCTCCGCCGCGGCATGCGTCCGATCCCATCGCGTACCGGGCCGATGCAGGTGCCGGCCGCTCGATCCGCCGTCTCGGGCCATCGTTAGCCCGTGATATTTGCGAGCCATGACCGCCATATATCACGGGTTCCCCAAAAAACGGCCCTAATGCACTCAGAAAGCGGCACGTTTGCGTGGCATGAAACCTGCAGTAGACGGGTTCTTAGGACTTTTCCTTGCGGCCTGGAACCGGAGGTCGGCCACGTCGGCCCGCACCCTGGCCGCGAATGGAGGGCAATATGATAGACGAAATCACGCTTCTGGGCGGTTGCGGGCGAGGCGGGAACCGAGAGCCCGTCACGCGAATCACGTTCCGAATGGGCGACGTCATCAGTATCGTCGGCCCCACCGGATCGGGCAAGACCACGCTCATCAACGACCTCGAGCTCCTGGCGGACGGAAGCACGCCTTCGGGCCGGCGCGTGCTCATCAACGGGCAGCCCCCGGATCCGGATTTCCGTGACGATCCATCCCGGCATCCGATCGCGCTGATTACCCAGCACACGAACTTCCTCTCCGATCTTCCCGTGCGTGACTTCCTGCGGATTCACGCGGAAATACGCCACAGCCGTCAGCACGAGACGGAGGCCGTGATCGGTGAGACGCTCGCCTTTGCGAACCAGCTCACCGGGGAGGCCGTCCAGCGTGACTCCCGCATGACGGAGCTGTCGGGCGGGCAGACCCGTGCCCTGCTGATCGCCGATGCCGTTGTGATCGGAAACGCTCCTATCATCCTGCTGGATGAAATCGAGAACGCCGGCATCCACCGGATGCGAGCGCTCGAGCTCCTGCGGCAGCACCGCAAGATCTTCGTCTTCGTCACGCACGATCCCTACATCCCCCTGCTTTCCGACCGGCGGATCGTCATGGCCTGTGGAGCGATGACCAAAGTGATCGAGAGCGGACCGGCAGAACGGCAACTCGCCCTACGGGTCCGAGCCGCCGACGATTGGCTGGCACGCTTCCGTGAGCGCATCCGCGGCGGCGACGAATTCTCGGCGGACGACCTGGAGGCGGTTGCATGAAACTGGCGATTTGTGCGGGACCGGCCACCTCCGGCAAGACCGCGGTGCTGCGCCACATGATCCGCAAGCTGATCGGCTCCGCGGCGACGGACCGGAGGCCGTCAGTCTCACCCGGATGGAGCCCGGCCTACCTCAAAATCGACGTCCAGTTTGCCGAGGAAGACGAGGAACTGGCCCGAGAATTCGGCATCCCCACAAAGAAGGTGTACTCCGGCGAACTGTGCCCGGATCACTGCAGCGTGATGGTCCTCGGCGAGGCGCTGGAGTGGGCAGCCAGCGCAAGCGCCAACATCCTGCTCGTGGAGACGGCCGGGCTGTGTCTGCGCTGTTCCCCCTACGTGGACGGCGGCCTGGGCATCGTGGTGCTCGAAGCGACCAGCGGAATGAACCTGCCGCGCAAGATCGGCCCGATGCTGAGCCTGGCCGACGTCGCGGTCGTGACCAAGATCGACCGGGTCTCGCAGGCGGAGCGAGAGGTCTTCCGCGCCCGCATCCTGGACGCCGCGCCGGAGGTCCGGGTCCGCGAAGTCAACGCCTTGCACGGCATCGGCATCGACCCGCTCGTCGACCGGGTCCTGTCCACGCCCGACGTGAACGGCGAACTGCTGCTGCGGGGTAATCCCCCCGTGGGGACCTGCACGATTTGCGTGGGCAAGAAGAATATCGGCTGGCACGCCCACTTCGGAGTCGTGCGGCCGCTTGAGGCGCAGACGTTCTACCGCGGTGAGTAACCGCCGCATAAGCTGAGCGAAGGAGTAGTCATATGGAGTCAACCCGTGTCACTTTGCCCGGCCTGGATTGCGGCCTTTGCGGTTTCCGGAAATGTACGGACCTCAATGATCGCCTCGCGGAACACCCGGAGTGGCTCGAACGGTGCGTCCATCTCGACGAAGCCACGCAGGCGCCCGTGAAAAACGAAATCGGCGCGATCGGCTGCGGCCGCCATGCCGCGTGCGTCCACGACTCGCCGCATCAGACGCGACCCGCCGCGGCCGACACTCCCTGGCAGGACAGCCTGGGCCGCGAATTCGACTTCTACCTCGAGCACTTTCCCGAAGAACCCGGCCCACGGGAGATCGTCCTGCCCCACAACCCGATGATCACGCGGGAGATGAACATGCAGGTCGGCGACGTCATGCTCGGCCGCCCCCTGGGTATGTCGTGCGGCTGCCCCATCACGCACTGCGGCGTGGTGATGAACGTGGACCACCGCACCGGCGTGATGAACTGGTGCGTCACCGGGCCCCTGCGCGCCCGCCAGGAGGGGTTCAAAGACATCGGATACTACATTGCCGAAGGATATGAAGGGCTCATCCGCGAATCTCGCGTCGACGTGAAAATCGGTATGCGTTACTACTTCCAGCCCCGCATGTGCATGCTCCAGTGGCGCCACAGCGGCCTGGTGAACTTCCTGAACCGCACATCCGACGGGCTCCAGGTTCGCCTGGAAGGGCTCTGGATCGGATAGGACGGTGCCGGACTCGGGACGTGGGCGCGCCGGTCAACCCGCGCCTTCCGGTCGCGGCTGCACTATGGCTCCATGCAGGATTTCCACGTCCATCCGCTCCGGCAAACAAGGGATCCGCAAGGATCCGTTCGCGCCAACGTCAATCGCCTCTCCGTTCACGCGCATTTCGGTCGGACGGGCGTCGTCGAGATGCCGAAGAGCCAGACGAATCGTTCGCGGCGCGGTTCGCTTCGGCGGGTCGATCCGGACCTGAGTCTTTCGGCCTTCATCTCCGGTCTCAACAGTGAACGACACGAGTCCGAAGTACGTCGGGGCATTGCGGACCTCAATGGCCTTGCCCGATGCCAGCCAGTCTCTCGGAATGCCTCTCCCGATGACCAGTTCGTCACCCTCCTCCTGCACCAGCATGTTCCGCAACAGCCGAAGCTGCTGTGTGCCGGAGTAGAGATGCGGCGTGGTCGGGGTGGGCTCGCCCGTCATGATCTGGGTGACTTCCACGCCGCAGTACGTGTCCCGACCCATGCCATACGCGAGCGTGCCGTAGAAGCCCAGCAGCACCCGTTCGATGTCGTCCCGGCGCAGGCAGTTCAGCCAGTAGCCGTACGTGTACGCGTGGTCCACCCCGCCGTCGAACTCGCACATGCCGAGGATCAGCCCCCCCCGCTTCTCCAGACCGCGCACCAGCAGCATCGCATACGGGTCATCGGGGGCCAGCCACTCGGCCTCCAGAAGCATGGCGGCCACCAGCCCGTAGTACCCCCCCGTGCGGTATTGGTTCCCGACCAGGTGGCGCCGGGTGTCCGGCTCGAGCGGCAGCAGGCGAATCCCCTCGTGTTCGACGGCGGCCGCCTCCATCGAGCCGAGAATATCCTGCCGATACGCCGCCGCCGCATCCGCGAACCGCCCGCTTTCCGCCGACAAGCCGATCTGGCCCAGCATCCGGGCCGCCGCCTCCAAGCCGGCGCAGCAGTAGACGTCGCCGTAGTAGCTCAACGTCGGGCTCGGGTAGTCCGCGTAGGGCGCAAACCGAATGAGTCCGCGGGTCAGCGGCTTCCGCTCCTCGGCCAGGGCCTTTGCACGGGCCGCGAGAGTCCAGTCGCCCATGCGGACGAGCGCCGGTGCCACGGACGCCGCCCAGTCCCGATCACCCGTGAGCCGGTAATGCTCGCACAAGGCCAGCATGAGGGCACCGTGGTCGGGCAGCCCGTAGTTGACGTAAAAAAGGCCGTCCTCGCGGAGCATCCCCAGCATGGATTGCAGGTACCGTTGAGCGTCTTCATGGAATCCCCACAAGTCCAGGGCGTGGCAATACAGGGCGGCGCTGTAGCCGAACACCCGTTCATAAAACCCGGCTCCGTCGTGGGGTTCATAGCGATCGCCCTTCTTGTCGACATTCAGAAAGTTGTATGCCAGCCACGCCCGGTGCGCGTCGTTGACGCGCGGCTCCGGCGTGTTCACTCTCAGCCCCTTGTTGAGCAGTCCGGTCCAGAAGCGTCTGACCTCCTCCAGGCACCGGTCGTACTCCCCCGCTTCGACTTCGGTCGCGCAAGCATGTGCCAGGGGTGAGGCAATCCTGTACTGGAGCGTCGCAGTGGCATCTCCCGGTATCTTCAGCTCACGGCGAAGGGCTTCGCTGCCCGTGTCTTCCGGCTTGAATCGCAGAACCACCGGCAGGGCCACTTCCTTCGTCCCGTGATTGCAGACTTCCAGCCGGACGAATGCCCAAAGCGGCGAGTCGGGACTCATCCCCGCGGACCAGCCGAACACGGTTTCCCGGTGCCGCAGACCGTCGCGCTCCCACGTGCTCGTAACCACCGGCAGGTATCCCTCCAGAAGCTCCTTCCGGCACTCGCCCGTTCCGAACCGGACGGGCGGTGTCCCCACCTCGAACCAGGCCGTCGCCCCGGTCTGCTCCCACAGGTCCGTGTCGTCGGCCAGTTGGATGGTTCCGTCGTATTCGACCCCGATTTCGTACGGGTGGTCCTTGACGCCGACCGCCTCCCGCGACTTGGCCAGGGCAGGAAGCCGCCCTGCTACCACGTTGAAGGTCGGATCACCCGGAAGGTCGAGAATCACCTGCCCCAGGGGGTCGGCCAAGGCCTTGGCGCGGGTTGCCGCTTCCTCGGGGCTGATCCGCATGCGATCGGCAGCCGTTGGCTCCACCCGGATCTCACGGATACGCGAAGTCGCGGGATCCCCACGGTCACCATAATCGGCGTTCAGTGTTCCAGACCCTTCGTCCAGCCCGAAACCCTTCCCCACGATCAGTAACGCGGGTGGGCCCATCAGCCGGTCCGGCCGCCGCAGGAAGTGCTCCGTCCTCCAGCCGCGGCCGTCCGGGCTTGTCAAGAAGCGGATGCAATCCTCACCCAGCTCGATTCCCACGGCATGCCAGTCAGCGAACCGGCAATGTGCCAGATCGTGCTCACTGCGTTGGCCCGCCGTTGTGACGCAGGCGTAGAACCGGCCGTCACCACGTGGAATCACGCCGATCTGACACCAGTCGCCGGGGCTCCAGAACAGGAAAAGCGACGTTGCCCAACTGATCCCCGAGCCGGCCTGCAACGTGCAGGTCGCACGGATGTAATCGCGGTCCAGTCGGCGTTCGACGTGGGCAAACGTGTTCTCCGCGGCAGTGATTTCCAAACACCCATCTCGAACTGTGACGGAATTCCCCGGCGAGGCGTCGATGGTCCAACCCGCCTCCAACGCAGGACCGTCGAACCGCTCGTGCAGGATAGACTCTCCGTGGCTTGCAGCCCCGGCTACGGCCACCCCCGTGCTGACGGCAAGAAGGCCTGCCAGTGTCCAGGTTCGGTTCATGATGCGCTCCTCGTCATGGCTTCTTTGTTGCGGCATGCACATTATCCCCATCCAACGAGACAGGGGTAGCCTGCATCAAGGCAGTATTCTTCGCCCGCATATGCCGGCCTCTTTTCGACTCCTTCCCGGGTACGCCGGCTCCCGTACCCTGCTCTGCCGAGACCGTTGTCCGGTTTCTTCCAGCAAACGTGCACGTAATGCCCCGGAGACGATCGCGCCTGACCATGCCGTGCGAAGCGACCGCTGAATTGCTGCTGCGAAACACCGATGCGTTGGACGGTCGGAATACACTGGTCGTCGACTTACCGGGTGGCGAGATCGCGCCGTTCCTCCACGAAAGGCAACCGGCCGCCGACATCGTCTTGTGGCAGTCAGACTATGCTGACTTCCGCCATGCCTGCCGCCTGGCCGAAGGAGCGCGGCTGCGGTGCGATCGTGTCGATCGCGCCGTTCCACCGGGGCGTTGAGACCGAGACACGGCTGGCAGAGCAGCTGTTCAGGGAGGCGGCCACGCGCCTTCGACCCGGCGGTGTGCTGCGGATCGTGGCAAACCGCTTCCTGCGTTACCCCGCCCTCCTCACAACCGTCTTCGGCTCATGCCGGATCGTGGCCGAGGATTCCCGGTACCGCGTCTACGAAGCCCTGGCTCCCGTCAAGGGACCGTGATCAGCGGAGCCGCTCCGTGTGGCGCAGCGTGTAGACCTCACCCGCTTCGTCGCCGCGGTAGAGATCGACCCACACATGCGGGCCCTCGACGCGGAATTTCGCGAAGGTGCTTCGCGCTCCGTCATCGCCGCGCCCGCGAGAATGGCCTACGTCGATCTGCCAGACGCCGTTGATCTTGGCGACGGACGCGTTGTGCGTGTGGCCGCAGATGAAGGCCGTCGCGTTGTGCTTGCGGAGCAGTGTCCAGAATCGATGCCTGCGCTCCGGGTCGCGGTCCAACGACTTCCCGACGTGTCGAAGACGACCGTTGTCCATGTCCGAGATGGGGAACGCCGGCTCATGCCCGAACACGATGACGTGTTCTTTCTTTGTGCTTTCCAGATCCTCCACGAGCCACTCGTAAAGTGAGTCTGAAACGGTGCCGCTGGGGTGGTTCATATCCGTCTGGCCATCGAAGTACTGGTTGATTGCCACGAAATGCGTGTTTTCGTGGTCAAACGAGTAGCACGTCTCTGTTGCACCAGGCGGGCCGCAGCGAACGATTCGGGGAAGAGTGTGGCCTCCGGCGTTGTACTGTCGGAGCCAGGCCATGTGTTCGGGCGCATCGCCTTCATGGTTTCCGGGTGCATCATACCAGGCGTAGTCCGGCCCCATTACCTGGTCCAGCGTGGCCCGGACGCGTGCGGGCGGCTCCATGTCGCCGGGGGAGATCATGAAGACACCCGG
>CAZBFW010000011.1:0-8384 GCA_964491135.1 uncultured Phycisphaeraceae bacterium
CACGTGGAGCTTGAATTGCTTGGCCATCCGGTTCAGGACGGTCTGCAGGTGCAGTTCGCCCACACCCTGAACGACCAACTCGTGCGTCTGGGCGATTCGCTCGATACGGAAACAGGGGTCTTCCTCGGTGAACCGGCGCAGGGCCACCAGCACCTTCTCTTCATCTCCCCGGCTTTGCGGCGTGATGGCCTTCGAGCACATGGGCGAGGGCACGGGCGGCATGGCGACCACGCCTCCCGAGCCCGTAAAGAGGGTGTCCCCGACCGTCACGTCCAGCTTGGCCAGGGTGACCATGTCACCGGCCACGCCTTCGGGCAGGTCGCTGACCTGGTCGCCCAGCGAGCGATGCAGTTGGCCCGGCCGCAGTCCTCTTTTCTCCTCGACCGTGTGCAGGGAGATGTCGCTGGTCAGCTTGCCGGAAAAAACCCGAATGGACACGTACTTGATGTTCGCCCGGTTGGTGACCTTGAACACCTGCCCGACAAAGTTGCTGTCTGCAGGGTCGATCTCGACCTCGTCGGCCTCCCGCTTGAGCACGCGCTTCAGGCCCACCTGCGGGTCAGGGGCAAAGGTGCAGATCGCGTCCAGCAACTCGGCGATGCCGATGTCGGTTCGCGCGTCTGTGAACAGGACGGGGATCAACTCCCCGGCGGCCACCGCCTTGGCGGCTGCGGCCCGGATCTCCTTGTCCGTGGCCTCACCACCGAGGTACTTCTCCATCAGGGCCTCGTCGGCCCCGACGATGGCCTCCACGAATCCCTCGTGGGCGGCCGCCACATCGCCGATCGCCGCGTTGCCCGACTCTTGGTTGAAGCAATCCACGACGGACTTCATCCCGGGCGCCGGCAGGTTCAGCGGCTGGCACTGCGGCCCGAACATCTCCTGAATCGCGCCGAGCAGCGGCTCGATATTGACGTTCTCCGCCCCGATCTTGTTGACGACGATGAACCGCCCCAGCCCGTACCGCCCGGCCCGCTCCATCATCTTGCGGGTGTTCACCTCAATGCCGGCACCGGCGGAGATGACCAGGATTGCGGTTTCCGCGGCGATCAGGCCCGCAATCGCCTGCCCGCAGAAGTCGATCCCACCCGGGGTGTCCACGATGTTAATGTGCTTGCCGGCATGAGTTACGTGGCAAACCGCCGAGTCGATGGAGCACAGTTTTTCCTTCTCGTCCTCCGCGGAGTCGAGAATGGAGGACTTGTCCTGCACGCTGCCCAGCCGGTTGGTCGCGCCGGTCTTGTGGAGCATGGCCTCGGCCAGAGACGTTTTCCCGGCGCCGCCGTGTCCCACCAGCACCACGTTGCGGATATCCTGAACATTCAAAGCAGCCATGGACGCCTCCCGCGGAGAACAGGGGTTTTCGGAACCTCAGGGTCAATCGAAGTCCCGAATTGTAGCCGGGATGGCGGCGGCCCGCAAAGCGCGATTTGCCGTCGGAGCGGGGACCGCGGGGCGCGAAAACCAGTCGTGAATGGGCAGGGAAAACTGCTGCAGGAGCCGCTGCCGCGTCCGGTTCGCGTGGACGGGGGACATGTTGGCGATGACCAGGGCGTCGGGTGCCAGGCCGTCGACGCGCTCCCAGGGAACCACCGGCGTGCCTCGATAGGACCGACCGGCAGCCGCGAAGCCGTCGTCCATGATGGCGGGCACCTCCAGACCCGCCTGCGCGGCCCCCGCGTGAAACGCATACACGTTCTTGCCCAGATCGGCCAGTACGACCCGCCGCACGCCCTGCGCGTGCAGCTCCGTCAGCTTTCGCCGCACGAATTCGAGTCGGAAAAGGGCTTCCATCGCGGCCGGCCGCAGTCGCTGCGCAGCCCGGACCTCGTCGCGGCGGTCGCGCCGGCCTCGTATCACGCCGGCCACCCAGCCGTGCAGGAAGGCCGATCGGTGCCCGGCCGAGCGGGCCAGCCAGCCATACCGCTGACGCCAGTCTTCCGCGTAGATCGTGTAATATGGGTCCGGCAGATACCGGGCGGCCAGCAGCAGGTTGTTGCGCGTGTCCAGGTACGTCGTGCGGCGGCGGCGACGGGCCCGCGGGGTCTTCAGATGCTCCACGTGCAGATCGTCAAACAGGCGAATGGACCAGCCGGAATTCACGAGTCGGAACGCCAGATGGTATTCCTCCGCCTGCATGAACAAGTCGACGTCCAACCCGCCTGCGTCGAGCAGGGCGCGCGTCCGGAACCCGACGCCGCAGCCGACGAACACCTCGGGCAGGGCGGCGGACTCCTGCGAACCGTCCGGCAGGTGCACGCGGAAGCCGGCGGCGCCGAGGTCGGGGTTCGCCTCAAAGTGATGCAACATCCGCGAGAGCGAGCCGGGACGGGGGTGGCTGTCGTCGTCCAAGAACACCACGTATTCCCCTTGCGCGTGGGGAATCCCCAGAGCCTTGGCGCAACTGCCCAGGTTGCGCGGCGCGCGCAGCACCGTCACGCCGGGAAAACGCTGCTTGATCGCATCGGCGGTGCCGTCACGCGAGCCGTTGTCCACCGCCACGACGTTCACGCGGTAATTCGGCCCCGCGGAGGCGATCACTTGCGCCAACGTCGCGAGCGTCACCTCCCGACGGTTGTACGTGGCCAGAATGACCGTGATGAGCGGCGGTTCTCTCATTCAGCGTGTCCACGGTACGGCGTACCCACGTTTATCGGTCGCATCGGCGCCCGGTCTGAACGCTCGTCGCCACTCCGGCTGACCTGCGGGGAGGCTCCTCCATGCGGCGCATAAGGCACCGTACTGCCGATTCGCATCGATCGCCTCGGCCAATCCTCGCCCGGGCGAGCCTGGTCATCATGATTGCCATCTGCGGGATGCTGGGGGGTGTCATCGCCTGGCCGATCGTGCGGCCGGCCTATTACGGCCGGCTGGCGAGAAGTTCCGACGAGACAACCCGCTTGAATGCACTTAACATACTCTCCGGATTGAGCTTACGTGATCCGGAGGCCGCCGCCGTCTGGATGGACGCCGCCCTTCGGGAACAGGCTGTCGGCAGCCCGGAGACACGAGCCCTGGTCGACCGCATGGCCGTCTGGGCGCTGGAACGCTCGGATACCGTTCAATCAGTGGCAATGGACCGCCTGTCCGATGCCGACAACACCGCATTCCTGGTTGTGTCCGAGTGGCTCAGCCGGTCTGGCGCGTGGCACCCGCCGCGCGTGGGCTGGCGCCTCCTGGTTCGACGAGAGAGGCTGCGACTTGCGAATACCGACGCGGCCACTCGACAGGCCGCCCTCCGAAAAATCGCCGATTATGGCCGACCGGCCGGTTCCTTCCTCGACGGGGTCTTCGAGTTCGCGCTGGCTGATTCGGATGAATTGGTCCGCCTGGAGGCCGTGCGCGCGGCGGCACGTTGCCTGGAAGATGATGCCTTGACCCGTTTCTTATCGGGAGGTTATGCAGACTCCTCCGACGATGTGCGTCGAGAGGCCGTCCTGTTTGCCTCTGCCCGGGGGCACGCCATCCCCGCCGACCTTCTATCCGACCCGGCCGCCCCGGTTCGGGAGGCGGCCGCCTGGGCGTTGGGATCGAGGGTCGCGCCCGCCGCGGAGCTGCCCCGCTTGGTGTCGGACGATGACGACCCGGGCGTCCGGGCGATGGCCGTCTGGGCGATCGGACGCCAACCAGGCCCGCCGGACGCGGTGCCCGCAGCTTTGGTCGGAGCCGCGCAGTCTGCGGACCCGCTGTTGGCGTCGCGCGTGCTCGTCGCGGCTGGACGGCAGGGGTGGGCCGACGTGGTGGAGCAGGTTCTTGCGGGCGGACCCATTCCGGCCGGCGAGACGGAGGTGGCAGCCGTCTACGCCCTGGGTCGGTGTGCGAAATTGGAGCCCGCCGAATCGGTGCGGAATATTCTCGAAGCGGGATGGGACACGGGCAACGGCGCCCTGATCGCCGTAGCGTGCGAGGCTCTGGCGGTTCTCGGGGATCGTTCGGTTCTACCGCTGATGCATGACATCGCGTTTGAGGAGACGGAGCAGCCCATGGTTCAGTATGCGGCCGCGGCTTCGGCGCTCGCGCTGGATCCGGCTGTGGGTGTGGAGCTGTTGCTGCACCTGCTCGATCATCCGTCGGACGTGATTTGTGATCTGGCAGCGCTACGCCTGGCGGCTGCCGCCGATCCGCCGGTGGCGGCCCTCTCCGACCTCCTTGTTCACGGCAACGAGCGATCGCGTGCCTCGGCGGCCCTGGCGCTGGCTTTCGCCGGGCGCGCCGACGTTGCCGTCGAAGGCCGGCCGTTGAAGGAATGGCTGGCCGATCGCACCGACGCGAAATCCGACCGTCTCGAAGAACAGTGGAAGCCGCACGGCTACTACCTCTGCGCCCGGCTGGTGCTGGGGGATCGTTCGGTTCGTGATGCGCTTGATCCTTTCATCCGCAACGCAAACTTCCCCCGCGTCGGGCTGTATGCCGCGCTTCTCCACGCGGGCGACACGCTGCCGATGGACCTGCTGCTGACCCGCCCCGGCCGCCTCGACGTGGAGTCCTTCCTGCGCGACGCGCGCTTCATCGAGATCATCCGGCGCTATTGTCCGGACGCACCGACCTTCGACTGGTTTGAAGACGAACCGATTCGCCGCTGGCAAATCAGCCGCCTGCGCGAATACTGGCGTGTGCGTAAGGGGCGGGGGGAGCCCGGGATTGCGAATCGCGAATCCCGGCGCGCCGGGATTGCGAAGGTGATGCCGTCCGGCGGACATTTTCAATTGTCGATTGGGGACGGCGCCGAGATCAGGAGTACTGCGATGCGGTGGATGATCGTTTGTCTGGCAGTGGGCGGTGCAGTCGCGTTTGCGCAGGGGGAAGAGAGCCGAGAAGAGAGCCTCGGCCAGGCGGCGGGAACAGCGGATGCGCTCGACGCGGCTACAGCCACGCGGTTCGCGGAACTGGCCCTGGCCTGCATCCACCAGGAGTATCCCAACAAGATCTCGCACGTGATGAACTCGGCGGAAGACGCCAAGACGCCGCATGAGCTCACGCCCGTGTTTTTCGGCTGTTATGACTGGCATTCGGCCGTCCATGGGCACTGGCTGCTGGTGCGGCTCTGCCGGATGTATCCGGAAGCGCCGTTTGCCGATCGGGCGCGGGCGGCGCTGGCCAAGAGCTTCACGAAGGACAAGGTGACGGCCGAGGTCGCATATATGCGCGGCGAGGGCCGGGCACTGTTCGAGCGGCCGTACGGCCTGGCCTGGCTGCTGCAGCTTTGTGCCGAGCTGCACGAGTGGGGAGATCCAAAGGCGCGGGAGAGGGCCGGCTGTCTGGAGCCGCTCGAACAGGAAGCGGCGGGGCGGTTCAAGGCATGGCTGCCCAAGCTGTCGTATCCGGTGCGGACGGGCGAACACACCCAGACGGCCTTCGCGCTGGGGCTTTTGTTGGATTGGGCTCGCTGCCGGGGCGACAAGGAAATGGCCAACCTGGTCGCACAGCGGGCGCGCCACTACTTTCTGCACGATCGCGCGGCGAACCTTGCGTATGAGCCGGACGGGCAGGCGTTTCTCTCGCCGATCCTCGCCGAGGCCGACGTCATGCGGCGAGTTCTCGCGCCGGCTGAGTTTGCAGAGTGGCTGGACGGGTTCCTGCCGTCGCTCGCCGCCGCAGACTCCGCGGAATGGCTGCGGCCGGTGATGGTCACGGACAAGCGGGACGGACACCTGGTCCACCTCGATGGTCTGAACCTCTCACGAGCGTGGATGCTGGAGGGTATCGCCGACGGCCTGCCTCCCTCCGATCCGCGGATCACCCGCGTGCGCGCTGCGGCCCGAGAGCACCGACTGGCCGGCCTGGCCGCACTCCGCGACCAGCACTACGAGGGCGGACACTGGCTCGGAAGCTTCGCCGTGTACCTGACGACGGGGCGATGGAAAACCTCGAATGTCGAATAGCGAATGGACCGGACTGCCGCACCGCTCTTTCGCAACCCCGGCGCGCCGGGATTCGCAATTCCGGACGTCGAGTTCCTCTCCGGCCGCTATTCCCACTCAATCGTGGCCGGCGGCTTGCTCGAAATGTCATAAACGACCCGGTTGACGCCGCGCACTTCGTTGATGATGCGGGACGAGATGGCGGCCAGCACATCCGAATCGATCCGGACCCAGTCGGCCGTCATGAAGTCGTGCGACTCCACGGCCCGGATCGCGACCACGTGCTGGCCGGCGTAGGAGCGGTCGTCGCCCATTACGCCCACGGTGCTGATGGGCAGCAGCACGGCGAAGGCCTGGGCAATCTTGTCGTACCAGCCTGCTGCCCGGATCTCCTCCAGCAGAATGGCATCCACCTCGCGAAGCAGGTCGAGGGCCGCACGAGTGATGGGTCCGATCACGCGGACGGCCAGTCCCGGTCCCGGGAACGGATGCCTCCAGACCATGTCGTGGGGCAGACCCAGCAGGTGCCCGACGCGTCGGACCTCGTCCTTGAACAGGTCGCGCAGCGGTTCGATCAGCTCGAAACCCAGCTCGGCGGGCAGGCCGCCGACGTTGTGGTGCAGTTTGATGTTGGCCGCGGTGCCGGCCAGGCTGTGGCCGGATTCGATCACGTCGGGATACAGCGTGCCCTGGGCGAGGAACCTCGCGTTGTGGATGGTGCGGGCCTCGGACTTGAACGCCTCGATGAACTCCCGCCCGATGATGATCCGTTTCTGCTGCGGGTCCGCCACGCCCTCCAGCGCGCTCAGAAAGGCGTCCGCCGCGTCCACCACGCGCAGGTCGATGCGGAAGTGCTCGCGGAAGGTGGCCTCGACCAGCCCGACCTCGCCCTTGCGCATCAGCCCGTTGTCCACGAAGATGCAGACCAGTCGGTTCCCGAGGGCCTGGTGCAGAAGGGCGGCCGTCACGCTGGAGTCCACGCCGCCGGAGAGCCCGCAGATCACGCGGTCGTCCGGCCCCACGCGCCGGCACACGTCGTCCACGGTCCGCTCGACTACGCTGGCCGGCGTCCACGTGCCCTGGCAGCCGCAGACGTCGTACACAAAGTTGCGCAGAATCTGCGAGCCGCTGGGCGTGTGGGTCACCTCCGGGTGAAACTGAAGCCCGTAGATCGGACGCGTCCGATGCCGAACCGCGGCGAACCGGCACGACTCCGTGTGGGCCATCGCCGCAAAGTCGTTCGAAATCCGGTCCACCACGTCCCCGTGGCTCATCCACACGGTGCTGGGCGACGGAACGTTGGCCAGAATGCTGCCCGCGTCATCGACGTTCAACCGCACCCGGCCATATTCGCGTGAGTGCGTGGCTCCGACCTCGCCGCCGAGAATACGGCAGGTCAGTTGCATGCCGTAGCAGATGCCCAGCACCGGCACGCCCAGATCGAGAATGCCCGGATGGCACGTGGGGGCACCGGCCGCATACACACTGGACGGCCCGCCGGAGAGAATCAGCCCCGCCACGTTCAGCCGGCGCAGGTCGTCCGGCGACACATCGGGCGGGCAGAGCACGCTGTGGACGCTGTTCTCACGCACGCGGCGCGCGATCAACTGAGCGTATTGACTCCCGAAATCCAGAACGGCAATCGTCTGTGGTTCCATGGGGCAGGGGCTACCAGTGCAGGTTCAAAACGCCGAATACCCACCTCGTGCCGTAATGCACGCCCAAGACGGTGGCGACGGTGACGGCGGCAGCGGTCAGCGGCATCCACAACGCGAAGTACAGGACCACGTGGGTACGGGTCGGGCCGGGCCCGGTTCCTGCGGATCGGATCAGCCAGAACCACCAGGCGAGCATCCCGACGGACGCGATCACCGTGACGGCACTGTACACACCCACGCGAGACGGGGCAAACGACGATTGGGTGACCGCCTTCACGTGGGCCGGCAGCAGAAGCAGTGACACGATGCCCGCCGCCAGCAACCACAAAACCCACGCGGAGCTGTAGCGGACGGCGGCCGCATATCGGCCCTGTTCCCGGCACGGGTCGGCCAGCGCGTGCAGCGTTCCGCGCGTCGCGAGGCTCAGCAGCAGCCAACCGCCCAGGCAGGCGATCACAAACGTGGTCGCCACCCCAATGGCGGCCTGCGGCAGGTTCCACCAGATGGCGGCCGGAGTCAGCACGCCCCGTCGCAACGGCGCATCCTCCGGACGGCTCACGACCTTCACCCATCCCCGGCCGTCGGGCTGGGCTGCGGCGGTGTGCGCCAGGGCCGGATCCAGGTCCACCTCGTGCCATCCGAAATGGGCGAGGGCGATCAAGGCGGCGGCCAGCGCAAACAGCATCAGGTTGATGCGGAAGAACCGCGTGGACGCTGCGGAGGGGCCGATGAGAGACAGGTACGTCAGTCGCTGCTGCTTGGCCCCGAACACCCAGAGACACATGGCCAGCCAGCCTCGGCCGCCCGCGCGGGCGTAGGGGGTCGTATCGGCGGCGGTTATTGGTGCTGCAGGGTGGCCGGCCCC
>CAZBFW010000011.1:8394-18109 GCA_964491135.1 uncultured Phycisphaeraceae bacterium
CGTCGGTGTCGGCCGACGGCCCGGTTTCGCTCATGTCAGAGGTCGGCGAGTGCTTCACCGTCGACATGCCCAGCTCCCGATCAGGTTCGAGACAGCCGCTTGGCCGATGCACCCGGCCGGCGAAGGGCGAATGCGCAGCGGTCTGCGTCCGCTACGAATCCTTGTCTTCCGGGCCAGGTGCGTCCCGCGCCGGGGTGGGCGGCTCGTCTTCAGGCACAGTGCCCACCTCCAGTACGTCGATCGGCGGTTCCACGCCGCCCGGCAGGCGCTCCGCGTCGTGATCGTATCCCAGGGCCTGCCGGCTGAGGACGCCGTCACTGCCCATGACGACCCAGGGCGGCGTCATCACGGCGCTGACGGGCCAACCCATGGTGTTCAGGATGAACCGGCCCAGTCCGTAGGGCATCGCGATATAGTCTTCCTCCGTCCAGGCGAAATGATCATCCTCGCTGCCCTTGTCGACGAACGGATCCTCCCACCACAGGGGCCAGTGGGCGACGGTTCCGTCCTGTGCCGGGACGTACTGGGGTTCATAGCCGGCAGACCGCTGCGCGGCCGCAACGCCGGACGCCTGCAAGCCTCGGGTCGAGGGCGTGGAGACGTCCGCGGCCCGCGGCGTGTCATCACGCCAGGGGTTGATCATCTCGGAACAGCCGGCCGCCGGCAGAGCCGCCAGAGCGACCGCCCAAAGCCGGCTATTGCTCAGTCGAATAATCGATCTCATAGTTCGGCGACTCTTTCGTAATGATCACGTCATGGGGGTGCGATTCCACCACGCCGGCGGACGTCACCCGGCAGAAGGTAGCCTTCTTTTGCAGTTCGTCAATCGTGACGGCTCCACAATAGCCCATTCCCGCCCGCAACCCGCCCACCAACTGGTATACAAAATCGGACAACGGACCGCGGTAGGGGATCCGAGCCTCCACGCCCTCCGGTACCAGTTTGCCGCGCGGCGCGCCGGCTTTCTGGCCGTACCGGTCGGCCGAACCCTTTACCATGGCTCCCAGCGACCCCATCCCCCGGTATTCCTTAAACCGCCGGCCTCGCCAGGTGATGGATTCGCCCGGGGCCTCCTCCAGCCCGGCGAAGAGCGATCCCATCATGACGCTGGAGGCCCCGGCCGCCAGCGCCTTGACGACATCGCCGGACCGCCGGATGCCGCCGTCCGCGATGACCGGGATGCCCCTGGGCGTCGCGAAACGGCAGCAGTTCAGAATGGCGGTGAGCTGGGGCACTCCCACGCCCGACACGACGCGCGTCGTGCAGATGCTGCCGGGTCCGATCCCGACCTTCACTGCGTCGGCGCCGGCTTCGATCAGGGCTTCCGCGGCGTCCGCGGTGGCCACGTTGCCGGCGATCACGTCAATGTCGTGCCTCTTCTTCAACTCCCGCACCGTGGCGATCACGTTCTCGGTGTGGCCGTGCGCGGTATCGACCACGATCACATCCACGCCATGCTGGATGAGCGAGTCCACGCGTTCGTAATCGTGAACGCCCACGGCCGCGCCCACGCGGAGCCGGCCGCGATCGTCCTTGCAGCTCTGCTGGTAGTCGCGGCTGCGATCGATGTCGCGCATGGTGATCAGACCGGCCAGTCGGTTCTGCTTGTCCACCAGCAGGAGCTTCTCCACGCGGGCCCGATTGAGCATGCGCTCGGCTTCATCCAGGGTGGTGCCCGGCGGACCGGTGACCAGATTGTCGCTGGTCATGACGTCGCGGATCTTCAGGTCTTCCCGTTCCAGGAACTTGAGGTCGCGGCGAGTGAGAATCCCCACAATCCGCCCGTTCTCTTCCACGACGGGAACGCCGGAAATGTTGTGCAGGCTCATCACTTCGCGGGCACGGGCGACCGGGTCGTCCGGCCGAAGTGTGACCGGGTCGAGAATGACGCCGCTTTCCGACCGCTTGACCTTTCGGACCTCACGGCACTGCACGTCGATCGCCAGGTTCTTGTGGATGATGCCGATGCCGCCTTCCTGGGCCAGCGCGATGGCGAGGGCGGATTCGGTGACCGTGTCCATGGGCGCCGACAGCAGCGGCACGTTCAGCCGGATGCGCGGCGTGAGCTGCGTGCTGACGTCGGCCTCCTCCGGCAGCACGGACGAATACTGCGGAACGAGCAACACGTCATCAAACGTGATGGCTTGGGGAAACTCGGAACCTTCCACGAAACGTGGATCGCGCGGCGACGATGTCATGGGGGCTACCTTTCGTCGGAAACCCTTTTGCACCCTACTATCGGACCTTGGCGTGCCCGTCAAGTCCAAAGTGCGGCGAGGCTTGGAATTGGCCCGGCCAAGGCGGCGGGCGTAGAATTCCTGCGCCATGAGATCGTGCGGGGTGCTTTCATTCCTCTTGCTGTCCGTATGCGCGGCGACGGCCGGCTGCGCGCCCGCCTGGAGGCCTCCGGTGGAACCGCTGCCCGTCGCCGAGATGACGCGGAGCCTCGATCTGCGACCGTACCTGCCGTCGCCGACACCGGAACCGCGGGTGTTCGCCCGTCGCGACCTGAAGCGCCCGAGCATGAGCCTGCCCGAGTACGTGCAGATCGTTCAGCGCGACGGGATCGTGGAGGGGACTTTCGCCAGGCCGGGTGGAACCGCCGGAGCCGGCGATGACTCCGCACGATCGGCTGAGCAACCGCGTGATGGGGCGGTCTTTGCGATCACGTTGGATCCTCCGTTGCCGCGCTTTCCGGCGGCGGTCGACGCGCGCACGCCGGCTCGCATGCGGGCGAACGCCCGTGTCTGTGACGGCCAGGGCCGAGAGCGTTTCCGCGGCACCGTCGATCGCGTCGTGGCGTGGGAAGGGCTCGAGCGCGTTGCCTTGGACGACCGCGCCTTCGTGGATTGCGCACGACTGCGCTGCGTGACGCGCATCCGCCTGTTCCTCGGCCCCTGGATTGAGCTGACGGAATACCTCTGGCTGGCCCGGGACGTCGGAGAAGTTCGCCGCATCGAGCGGCTGAGCGGCTGGGCCTGGATCTGGCCGTTTGAGGAAGTGCGGCAGTATGACCTGGTTTGCCCAGTTCACCCGGTCGGCCGGACGGCCTTACACTCCGTCACAATCCCTGACGCATGGGCCCGCATCCGGATTCATCTCGATCGCCTGCTCCCGTCGCCGCGGCTGGGCGGCATCGCCGTGGAATATGCGATGCAGAGGGCGGCGCCGGCCGAACAGCTTGCTCGCGTGATGCCCAGCGAGATTCCCGAGGGCAATTGACGTCCACGCGCGGGCGACCCTCTTCCATGTACAACTTCCCACAAGTACGCACACGGCGGGACTGGTTCGCCGCCGATGCGCTCGATATGCTTCAGTTGGATGCGCGGTGTTGCGCCCCGCTGACTCGGCCTCGCGCACGTCTGCGGCCGGGATCATCGCCGGGTCGCTGGCCGCGTTCATGCTTTACGGGAATCCGCGTCATGAAGATCTACGAAGCCATCTTGCTCACCGTCGCCTTGGTCGGCGTGTCCGCCCCGGCGTCTGCGGCACCTCTGCCGGAAAACTTCACGCTGGGCCGGTACGTTCCGGGCGATTGCTGGCTCTACGTTCACGGGGTGGACAACCCGGAAGCGCAGTTCATCGAAGATCATTGGATTCGCGTGTTCGTCGCGGTGCGCGACTGTGGCGTCGGCCAGGCTTTGAAAGACGTGTTCACCGACGAGCTGACGGACGAAAAGGACCTGGAGTCGTTCAACGCGTTCTGGTCGCGGACGGGCGAGCTGGTCTCCGCCGTGAAATGGGGCGATCTGCTTGGCCGGGAGTTCGTCTTTGCGGAACGGATGTCCGGACCCATGCTGTTGCCGGACTTCATTTTCCTGTGCCGCCCGACGGCGGAGACGCGGGAAGAGAATCATCGCGGGCTGGTGGCCATTCTCGACAGCCTGGCCGGGCTCAGCGAAAGCGTGACCGTGGCTGATCAGACCGTGCAGGGCGTGCCCGTACGCTCCCTGAGCATTCAGAACGTGCCGATCACCGTGCACGTGTTTCGCAAGGACGAGGTCATCGGCGTGATCATGGGGCCTCGGGCCGTGCAGGAGGTTCTGAGCCTGCTGAACGACGGCAAGGGCCCCACGCCGATCGTGTCGAATCCGCGCTTCCAGAAGGCGCTGGCCGAGGTGCCGCCGCCGGAGGACGTGGTGACCTTCTTCGACGTTCGCCGGCTGATGTGCGACATCCAGGATGGATGCCGGCAGCTGGTGCCCGGCAGTCCGCCGGGGGCGCAGGCCATGGCGGCCGCACACGCCGGCACGACGAAACCGGCGGAAGACCATGCAGCCCAGACCGTCGTGAAGCTGCTGCAGGCCGGCGATGTCTTTGACTACATCATCGGCACCCAGCAGACGGACGGCCTGCAGCAGATCACACACAGCGTGGTTCGCCTCCAGGCGGAGTATCGCGATCGGCCGCTGGGTCGAATCCTCGCGTCGCAGAAGCAGATTGAGCGTTTCGATCGCTACATTCCGGTGGACGCGACGGCGTTCAGCGTGTCAAGCGGGCCGGACTGGGCCGTGGCCTACCGAGAAGCACGCGAGTTCGTGAAGTCGACGATACCCGGCGGCGCGGGGCTGCTTGCGCGGTGGGACGAGTTCCAGCAGAGCATCGGGCTCAACATGGAAGCCGACGTGCTGAGCTGGCTGGACCAGGAGATCATCTCCGTCCAGTTGCCGGCGTCGTTTGTCAGCCCGTTCGGCGCCACGTCGGAAAACGTCTGGTTCGTCCGCACGAAAGACCCGGCACTGGCAAAGCAGAAGGTGTTCAGCGCGATGGATCGCGGCAACGAGTTCGTTCAGCAGATCATCGGGCAACCCCTGCTGATCACGCCGGCGGAAGATGTTCAGGCGGAAGGGTTCCGGTCGGTCACCCATCCGGCGCTGGCATTGCTGGTGCGCCTGGTGGTCGGCGTGCATGACGGATGGCTCATCATCGGCTCGTCGGACCGCGCGGTGAACAAGTGCCTGGACTGTGCGGCCGGCAAAGGCAAGACCATCCTGGAAAACCCGCGATTCCTCGCCGAAGGCGTCCGGCCGACCGGAGCCGTGACCTCCGTTTCCTTCCAGGATCTCAGCGGGCTGGGACAGGAACTGGCCCAACTATTCGGCGTTTTGGGCTTCGCCAGCATGGGCATGCCGGACGACCCGGGCGCCCGCCCTGTCAAGGCGCTGCTCAACGCCGCCATGAAGCTGGGCCCCGCCCTGGCCCAGATCGATTTTCTGAGCTCTTCCGCGTCGGCCACCACCTTTGACGGCCAGGCCTGGACCGTGCGCCAGGTCACCACCTACAAACCGGCCAAACCCGCCCCCGCCACGGCACCGACACCCGCGTCGCCCGCCGCCACCCCGGCCACCGCAGCCCCGGCGCAACAACCATAGCGATCCGGCCACACGGGGATCCCCCGGGTTCATTCGTCCCCAGGCTTGCCGTTTCGCGGCACGCACGAACGCCGCCACCGCCCTTTCGCCGACGCCCCTCCGGTGCGAAACCGGCCTCTGGTGTGGGACCGGCTTTCCAGCCGGTCTCTTGCCTGGCCTTTGAGATTGTCTCGGTGCGCAAGTCCCTGCTGGTCGGGGAAAGCCGGTACCACGAACGCTGAAGAACTGGAAACGAGAAACTGGAGACTGGAAGAACGGCTGGAAAGCCGGTCCCACATTGGAAAGGCGGTCCCACACACACTGGAGAACTGGGACCTGGAGACTGGAGGGAGCAAAGACCGGCTGGAAAGCCGGTCCCACAAGGAGAAAGGTGATCCCACAAGGAGAAAGCCGGTCCCACAACGAGAAGGCCGGTCCCACAACGAGAAGGCCGGGCCATCCTCACACCGGCCTCCGGCCGAGAGCAGGTGACCAACGGGCCGGAACAACATGCCGCCCTCGGCCGCCACCACGGACCCGCAGCCTGTCCAGGCCGGTCAGTAGCGCCGCACGACGCCGATGACCACGCCCTGCAGGTCGAGCCGGCCGGCGTCGACGTAGATGGGGGCGAAGTCCGGATTGGCGGGCTGCAGGCGAACGCGGTTGCGCGTCTCGCGGTAGAATCGCTTGAGCGTGGCCTCCCCGGTGTCCAGGAGGGCGACGACGGTTTCTCCATCACGGACGCGCGTTCGCTTTTCCACCACAACGTAGTCGCCGTCGCGGATGTGGTCGTCCACCATGCTGTCGCCGGCGACCTTCAGCACAAAGGTGTCGGTCCGGGAGGCGAAGACCTCCTCCAGGTCCAGCGTCTCAGCGTTCTCGATCGCCTCGATCGGGTGGCCCGCGGCGATCCGCCCCAGCAGGGGCAGCGCCGAGGGCCGGCATTCAGGGAAGGTCACATGCGACGTCAGCTCCAAAGAGCGAGCCTTGTACGGCAAGCGTCGCAGCAGCCCTTTCTTGACCAGGGCCCCGACGTGCTCGAACACGGTGACCTTTGTGACACCCAGCTCGTCGGCCACCTCCTGCATGGTCGGCGAATAGCCGTGGCTGCGCTTGTAGTCGCGGATGAACCGCAGAATCGCCAGTTGCCGCGGCGTGAGTGTCCGCCCCTCGTGGCCCAGTCTGGATCCGGCCATCTGCTTGCTCCTTTGTGAATCCCGGCCCCAGCCGCCCCCAGGCGACCAGGGGATATTCCGCTTGCCGTAATGCCCAGTCCGCGAAGGCAACTTCGCCAGGGTCTGATGCGGCGGCGGCCATGTCCTGGCCTCGTCGCCACGCAACCATCCGCAGGCCGGTGTGCTGCCATCGCCAGACGCTCAGCGCGACCCGCTGGGCGAGTTGTCGCACCAAGCGCGCCAGCGTCCTGGCCCCAGCCGGCCGAAGCGACGCCCGATCCTTCAGCCGCTTGCCCGGAGGCGATGCGGATTCGCATGAGCCGCCCCCGTCGCGACACCGGTTGTCCCGACCGACCGCGCGGACGCCCTGGGTTCCACGAGGAATCACGCGGCGATGGCGGCTGAACGTTGGGCCACTGGCCGGCGTCTTGCCCCGCGCAACCCGGGACTGTCCTTCGGGGCTCACGCCTGCCCGACTGGCAGTGTCTGCCCCACCGGCCGCCCCACCGAGCCTCCGATCGCCCACGGGACCCCGCCGGCTCGGCTCCGTGCCGGCCCCGCGTGTGCGGTGCCGCCGTTGCCGCCTGCCATTGGCGAGGCCCGGCCTTGCCAAGGCTGCCATCGCAGACACCGCGACCCGCGCGGTGCGTGGGCCTGCCGAATCAACCGATCCCACCGGTTCGCCGGCGAGCCTCGCAGCCTCTGCGATGCAAAGGCCGTCCGCGGGTGAGAAAGATCGAGCTTCAGCAAGCGCCTCTGCGTCCTGCGTGATGCTGAGACCCTCGTCATCATGGACGCCGCCTGCATCAGGGGGCGTCCCGCGGAGCATTACAGCCGCCGCTGCTACCCCGACCACGCGGGGGCCTGCCGAATCACGCGGCGGGGAGGAGCTTCTGGCCGGACTCACCGGCTCAACGCTGGGACTGGACGTGCCGGAAACCGAAAGGCCGGTGGCTCCGCCGGGCTTGGTGGCCAGACACGCTGCCAGACCGGTGGTGTCGGGCACCCAGGCGGTCTGGTAGTCGCCTCCGGGGCCAAACACACACAGCGGCGTCGTCGCGGGGTTGGCTTGCCTGCTGCCCATGATTCGTCCTTCCTTGGCCGTTGCTGGGCGGGCCCTTGCTGGCGCGGCGGGCAGGCCTCGCTCGCTCGTTTGCATTATGTTAGGTACTCCAAACTTATCCTAACAAGCTCCAAACGTCAAGGAGAAAACCAAAAAAAAGTCGTGTGGGGCTGACTCGGCGGCAGGGGATCGCATTTCCTATGGGGGTGGCGGAACGGAGCGACACTTCGCCCGGGCGCGGGACTCCGGCACCGGGGGTTCGATTCGAGGGAAGAAGTGGGGCGTCGGGAAGCCGTTTGGGTCCGCGGGTGTCGTTGTGGCCATTGCGGCCAGTCTCAGCTGCGATCTGGACAGGCACGTCATGATGAGGTCAGAGTGGATGGCAGGGCTACTGGAGGATCTTGTGGATGACGACCACGGTTTTCGATTGGCCGGCGGAATCCTGGAATCCGGCGAAGTCGAGCAGGTCCGTGCGTCCGTCGCCGTTGAGGTCTGCGCACTCGCACTCGGGTGAGATGGACAGCACCGGTCCTGCGAGACAGTCTGCGAAGATCAGGTAATCCGCTTCGTCCACGTAGCCGTCCCCCGTGCAATCGCCGGGCCGCTCGCAGCCCGGTGGTGTCCCGGTGGGGGTTCCGATCCGAAGCTCCCATGCGTTGAGTCTGCCGGCGAAGCTGGGAATCGGGTCCAGAAGCGTGACGGTCCACGGTCCGTGCGCGTCCAGCCCGTTGAATACGGACAAGAGGTCCGGATGGGGCCGGTACGTTCCCGTCACCGGGCCGTACCCTTCTGACGTGGCGTGCTCGATGGATTCATCCGTCCAGTCATCGAGCACCACGTTGAAGCCCGTATCGCCGTATCCCACGTACGGGTTCGGAATCGGGTATCCCGGCCGATGGATGACGGTGGCGGTAACATCGGCGTGGGCCAGTTGCACGATCAGGTCGCCGTTCCACTGGTGCTCAATCTGCAATTCCAGGTCCACGTCCGCGATGACGTAGTGATCCTCGATAGTCAGGGTCTGCGAATCCTGGGAGGGGTAGGACGGTGGCGAGACATAAATGCCGGGCGGCCCGGCATGCGTCGCGATGCCCAGTGGGATCTGACACTCATCGGGAATCCCGTCCGGCTGGCAATCGGCGCCGAAGGGACCGAGCACGTCGCACGTGTCCGGAATGCTGTTGTAATTGCAGTCTGGCAGGGCTTCGCACCCGTCCGGGACGCCGTTCCCGTTGCAGTCCAGGGCGGGCTCGCAGGGGTCGGGGACACCGTTCAGGTTGCAGTCGGGCAGGCTTTCGCATTTGTCCGGCATTCCGTTGCTGTTGCAGTCGGTGAGCGATTCGCATTCGTCGGGGATGCCGTTCGTCTGGCAATCCAGGCTGACGCCCGTGATGATGTCCTGGGTGTCAAGAAGGCCGTTCTCGTTGCAGTCGGGGAAGACCATCGGATCAACAACCACGTCTCCCGAGATCACCAGGGCAAACCCCTGCCGGTCCACGTTGACCTCTGCCCCGCGCACGGTCACCCCGTACGTGCCGGGCACGGGGTCCGGCAGCAGGATCTGCTCGACGTTGTTCCGGGGGTCGGGCGCTCCGCCGGGGACGGACTGCCCCTCGCTGAACCAGTTCCCGCGATAGGTGGCGGTGCCGTTCTCCTGGGGCCCGATCAGTTCCAGATTCAGGTTGTTCAACACCGGATTGGACGCCATCGGCGCGCCGGGCGGCTCCGTGAACACCAGGGTGATCCGCAGCGGGGTGGCGCCGGACTGCACGTGCACCGGCGGTGAGGACCATTGCTCGCCCGTCTGCAGGCCGCCGGCGTTCCGCCGCTCGTACACCCAGAGCTTCCGGGCGTCGCCCGGAAATTCCAGGGCGTCATCCAGCAGCAGGCGGCCCCAGCCCTCCTGGTAGCTGGGATACTGATTGCCGCCGGCCGGCACCCCGGTCATGTCCACCGCTCCGTTCAACAACACGGCCTTGACCAGCGCGGCAGAGGGCAGAAACGGTCGGGCAGGCCCGCCGGCCGGATAGCGGCCTTCCACGAAGTACTGCCGAACGAGCAGACCCGCGCCGGCGATGGCGGGAGCGGCCATGGAGGTCCCGAACCACTGACCGAACTCACAGGCG
>CAZBFW010000012.1:0-17896 GCA_964491135.1 uncultured Phycisphaeraceae bacterium
ACCCGGGCGCCGACGAGTACGCAGAGTCCTACGGCCACGCCCTCTTCGAAGTCGCCGCCCCCTGACGAGGCCGGAGAAGGGTTGGGCGGAGGCAGCGGCGCACGTGCCTGCGGGCGGACAGTGGCCCCGACTTCGACCGGGAATGCAAGCAAAAAGCCGGCTGGACGCCGGCTGAGACAGAAGAGGGAAGAGAACTGGGACAATGGGTGTCCCGTCCACCCCCATCTGAAGATGAGGGCACTGGCCGGTCGGCTGAAGCCGACCCCTTCGCCTCGACGCAGCGTGAAAGCCGACAATGGGTCAACACTCGCCGCCAGGCTGAAGCCGACCCATGTTGCGCCTGTACGCAGAGTGCAAGCTGACGACGGGCCAACGCTCGCCACGGGGCTGAAGCCGATCCATGCTTCGCCTCCCTGTTTTGAGGCGTGCCTGAACTGGATCAATCCGGCGAGCGACGACTAGGAGGAGTCATGCAGTCGCGCGTTCTTTGAAGTGGCCGCATGACGACCCCGGCCGGGGATCGTCACGTAACCGGTCTCTTTGTGGGGCGGGGGGGCGGGCCGGGTTTCTAGGCTCGCAGCAGCTTGAGCAGGTCTTTGGATACGGTGTACTCGCGACCGTCCAGAACGATGTCGATGCCCGCGGACTCCAGGTGGTTCAGATAGCGGAAGAGCGTGCGACGGGAGCAGCGCAGTTGCTTGCCCATCTGTTCGATTGTGGCGCCTTTCTGCATCAGTTGGATCATGCGAAGCTGCCGCCCATAGATGGATCGCTCTCCTTCCAGGACTTTGACGAGTTTCTGAGCCGCGCCGAGCACCTTGGGGTCACGCTTGTACAGGTTTCCCCGAAGTGCCTGCTGCAACGCCGCATGTACGGCCAAGGTCTGGGTGAAATCGGACTTGTTTCGCAGGTTCGCCGCCATGGTCACATCCCGAAAGAGTGCTTCGCGTTCTTGCCAACCGCGTGCCCGCCCGAGGGCGATCATCGACCCCCGCCGGCGTTGTCCTCACCAGAGGGTCGCCGAGTGGCACCGCGTACGAACTTCGTAGACTACACGCATTTGCGGATCCAAACAAGCGCCGGCGCCCCGGCCCACGCCCCTCGCCGTGCGAGCGAACCCCGATCGCCCTGTCCGTCCGGCCACCGGGCACACCGGCGCCGGGCGCGGCTGCGGGGCATCCGTGGAGGGTCGAACGCCTTCATTCGGGCTTGATTCGTTGTTGAGCCGCATTCCGGGTGGGGTCAGGCTCTTCCAGGGGCGGCAGGGGGTCGGCCGGCCCCGTCGGAATCAGGCCAGTCCGTGGCCGGTCGTGGATGTGACCAGGCGGCCGTGCTTCACGCCGCGTGTGGCGATCAGCCGGTCTGCCAGCTCCTGTAGCTGTCTGGGCTTGCCCTTGAGGATGATGACTTCCAGGCAGTCCCGGTGGCTCAGATGCACGTGCAGAGTGGAGATGATGGACTCCGAGTAGTCGTGCTGGATTCGGGTCAGCCGGCCGCTAAGTTCCGGTGTATGGTGATCATACACGAGACACAGGGCCGCGGCAGCCGGGCCTTCACCCTCGTCCCAATCCGCCTGGACCAAGCGGTCCCGCACCAGATCGCGTATGGCCTCGGACCGGTTGGCATAGCCTTTGCGGCCGATCAGCCCGTCGAAGGCGGCGAGCAACTCCGCGTCCATGGATACCCCGAATCGTACCAGTTCCGGCATTTTCACTCCCTTCCGCCCGAGCAGGCACCCGGGGCGGTGTTTTCCCTTCCCCGAGGAAGCGTACTGAGGGCTTGGGCCGGGCGTCAACACCTCCGCAGGGTCGATGGCCGTTCTCAGGGCTGGCGTCGGGGGCTTGACCGGCCACGCCCATCGTCGATACTAACAGCAGAATCGACCGGGGCTTGCCCGCGTTCCGGGATCGTACGGGGGGCAGGCCGCGGAGAGCATTGAACGACGAGAGGTCAAACGTGTTAGGAAAGTCATATTTGCCGCGACTGCCCTGGTTTGGCGGGCGGGCGCTTCGGGCCAGCGTTCGATCGGTCGTTCTCGTCGGGCTGGGCCTCGCCTTGGCCGGTTGCGACGCCCTCAACCCCGCGTTTGTTGAGGTCATGCTTCCCGCCGACCAAATTCCTTCCCAGGTTCAGACGGCGGACAACCCCCGGGGCCACGTGCCGATTTTCTTCGTGAGTAACGCCCGTTTTGACGGGGCTTTGCTGCAATACATGGCTGCCCAGGGCTTGGACGTTTCGGATGCGAACTTGCGTCCGCGCGTCCGAGTGCAGGTGACGATCTCCTTCTCGGACGGCACCGAGCGTGTGATGGAGTTCCTGGACGGGGCCCAGATCAGCCAATCGGCCACGGTGGTCGAGGGGGAGACCGAGGTGGCGGTGATCCCGCCGGATCTGGCCCGGCCGTCCCTGAACAACCAGGTTGCCCAGTGCGACGTATCCAGCGTGGTGGTGGCGCCGAACGCGATTGAGGTGTACATCCCCGTCTTCTGGGGTGAGTTCGAGCAGGTTGAGATCCAGGACGTGGGAATCGAGATCCGGTTGACTGAACTGTATCCGCCGCAGTTTTACGTGCTGCAGGTGGACGAAGTGGATGCCAGTGGGGACACGGTCACTCTAAGGAACATCGGCGTCCGTGATGTGGCCGGACCGATTCTGAATCTGACCTGCGGAACGGTCGTTCTGTACTCGCTGGAAGGAACGCTGCAGACGCCCTTTGTGGGCGGGTTCCCGGGATACTTCGGGGAGAATGAGGCTGCCGTTGCGGCGTTTCCCGGCCGGTTCGCGGTGAAGACACAGGTCCGCTGACCGCGGCGGCGATAAGGAAGAGCCAAGGTCCAGGAGCACCTGACGATGTTGCGATTACGGGTGTGTTTGACGGTCGGTCTGCTGGGGGCTTCTGCGGTCTGGACTGCGGGTTGCGGCGAGAATGCCACCTTCCTGAATTCATCGTTCGTCAACTACACGCAGGGCGGCGTCATTCCGCTGGCGCCGGGGCAAGCGTCCGGCTTCAACCTGATTCGCCTGGTGAACCTGACCGGCAACCCCATCCAGTTCATCGTGACGGTGGAGCGGTACGTTATTGCGGAGGAGGGGGGAGAGGAGACGACGCAGGTAGAGACGCAGACCTATCAGTTGGACACGTATCCCAACGGATTAACGAACGAGGTTGGGCTGCTCGTCGACTGTGGATCCGTTCGGATCGGCCTGGGTGAAAACCTGAACTTTCCGGAGGACGAGCCGGGGCTTTTCATCGGTGTCGGCACGGGCACTGACGAGATCATCACCGGGTTCGGCGTGCCGGCCCGTGTGAATCCGCTGGACGCGCGGGCGGGGAATTATCGCTGCGGAGATACGTTGATCTTCCAGGCGACGACCCAGGTTGGGGTGCCCGGCAACGTCACCGTGAAGTCGTACGTTCTTCCGGGCGCCACCCAGCCCACGGAGTACTCCGGCCCGGATACTTTCAACAACGCTCGTTCCCTGCTGAATCGGGTAGGCGGGGGCTCGTGATCCACCCGCGGCTCTGGCGCGGAGCCAAGGGGGACGGGTCACCTCAAGAGTAGCGAGGTTTGCCATGAAGGCATATCAGCCGCGGCTCAGGCGCTGGACAGTGCTCCTGACCGCTCTTCTCTCCGGCGGGACCCTCTTCGGGACCTGTGACATGCGCGTTCGCGACGCATTCGTGGAAGGCTCCAAGTCGTTCCTGCTCAACGGTTTGTTCAGCGGGCTTGACTTTCTGCCCGACGGGGCCGAGGAATAGGCCTTCGATCGGTGGGCGTCGAGAATCGTCCCCGGAACGTCGCGATCCGTTCACCGAGGGTCGCGGCGATCGGCGTCTCTCCTATCCAGTGCACGGCGAGGGTCTTCTCCCCATGACGAAGCCGTCCGGTCCCAACGTTGTCCTGGTTACCGGCTGCAGCTCGGGCATCGGGCGGGCTGCCGCCGAACACCTGGCACGTCGCGGCCACGTCGTGTACGCAACCGCGCGCCGGCCCGAATCCGTCGAGGAGCTCCGGCAGTGGGCCGCGGGCATGGGGTCGGGAGCAAGGGCGGCCCTGCTGGATGTGGAACATCCTCAGACCATCGACGACACGGTCACGCGCGTTCTGGACGAGCAGGGTCGGATTGACGTGCTCGTCAACAACGCGGGCTTTGGTCAGGCCGGTGCGTTTGAGGATATTCCGCCGGAGCACTGGCGGCGCCAGTTCGAGGTCAACCTGTTCGGGCTGATCGAGGTGACCCGCCGGGTGCTGCCAGGCATGCGCGAGCGCAGGTCGGGCCGAATCATCAACGTATCGAGCGTGGTGGCCCACGTGGTGGTGCCCTTCATGGGCGCCTACGCGGCCTCCAAGCACGCGTTGGACGCGGCTTCCGCCGCCCTGCGGATGGAGTTGAAGCGGTGGGGCATCCACGTCGTGCTGATCGAACCCGGCCCCATCCAGACGGAGTTCCGCCGCAACGTGCTCGACAACGTGCAGAAGGCCATGGGCGCGGATTACCGGGTTGAGGATTCCCCGTATGCCGAGGGGTACCGGGTGATGACGCAGCGCCGTTCAGGGCCGGAGCCCGGAGCCGGCACCGCGGAGGATGTGGCCGCGGCCATTCGGCTGGCCGTGGAGTCCCGCCGTCCTCGGACCCGATACACGGTCACGCCGATCGCTCGCTGGGTGCCGCTTATGGCCCGCCTGTTGCCCGACCGCGTTTTCGACGCCCTGATGATCCGTTCTTCCGGGTTGTCGGGCTTCGCCGGCCGGATCGACAGGCCCTCGCGCTGACGTCAGGCCCATTGGCGTCTGCCCCACGGGATGGGTTGCGTCAGCCGTGTTCTCCGCCCTGACGCGGAATCCGCCATGCGATTGCCACTTGGAACGAGGGGAGCGATCCCGCGCGGCCTGCATTTGCCGCTGCGGTGCGGCGGCGAGGTCCCGGTTCCGTCGTGGTCCGGCTGAGCCGGGTCTTCGGCACCGGAACAATCGTTGCGGCCGGAAAATTCGTCACGTGTTCTCCAGATTGGCGGCGATGGGTCTTTGAAATTGCGCAAACGGAAAGGGGCAGTGTTCGTGCTCTCTCAGGCCAAACACTGCCCCTTTTCCCAGGCTTGGTGACTGTTCTGGTGCGCTGCGATCGTAGGGTGGCGTCTGACGCCGTGATGCTCTCTCTCTCGTACGCTCTCTCTCTCGTTGGCCGGTGCTCTCTCACCTTCACCGGCCGGGGGTATTGGCTCTCTCTGCTCTTGGAGGATAGAAAGTGGCTGGCACTTTCTCGGAGGAAAGTGCAGCGCACCGCCACCAGCTATGCAAGCGCGCAACAGCGCGATTACACGCAAACAGATCCGATCTACGAGCTTCCGTGGGGCACTCTCTCTCGAAGGCGGGTGCTCTCTCTCCGCCTTGCTCTATACCCCGCTCTGTCAAAACACAGTATAGGACGAAACGAATTTCGATTCAAGCCCCTTGCTCGCGAATTTTTCCGGTCTTGCGGGGCCGGGGGTGCCGCGTCCGCGGGAATTCTACGACCATTTTGCCCAGTTCCACAGGGCGCGGGGGAGAGCGACGAACCGACCCCGGGATCGGTCAAGCGGTATTTTCAAGGCAGCCGGCGTCACGGAATCGGGTTTGTGCCGGGCCGCGGCGGTGGCGCTGCGAACGCCGGATCCTCCAGGAGTGTTCGCGTTGCTTCCAGCGGCACTACCGCATCCAGCGGGTCGCGCAGCGCGTCCAGCGTTTCCAGCGTCCACGCCGACTCCGCCTGGAAGGGGCCCACTCGCGTGCGAACCAGTTCCGTGAGGCATCCGCCGGTGGACAGTGCCAGGCCCATGTCACGGACGATTGCGCGCACGTACGTGCCGCGCCCGCAAGCCATCTCGAAGGTGACTACTGGCCATGCGAAGTTCACCAGGTGCAGCCAGTACACGACGGCCGGCCGCGCCGGCATGGCAACGTCTTCGCCCCCTCGCGCCCTGCGGTACGCGGGCAGTCCCTCCACCTTCAGCGCGCTGAATCTCGGGGGAACCTGCAGGATCCGCCCCTCGAAGGCGGGCATCAGGGCCTGAATTTGCCCGCGCGTGGGGACGACCGGAACGTCAACCGGCGTTACGGGGCCCTCGCTGTCGTGCGAGTCGCTGGTGACATCCAGTCGGGCGGAGGCCCGGTAGACCTTCGGAAGGTCCATGAGCCGCTCGACCAACTTGGTGGCGCCACCCAGGCAGATGAGCAGCACACCTTCGGCCACCGGGTCCAGGCTGCCGGCGTGCCCGCTCTTGCGGACGCGAGTGATTCGACGCACTCGATATACCGCCTTGGCCGATGTGATTGCCTGCGGCTTGTAGAGATTAATCAATCCGTCCACGCCGGCCCTCGTGTCTGTTTCCGTCGCCCTGTGCCCGGGGTTACGGCGCGGGCTCGGCCTGTGCCGTCTCACGCGCCAGCACCGCCCGAAGCTTCGGCCCCTTGCCCGTGCGAGTCACGACGAGTTTGCGGTCCATTCGGATATACCCCCGGTAGAACTGGGTGGTCGATCCTCTGGGTGTCAGGTGAAGCGTATAGAAGGCCGGGTTCCAACTGTATTGGCCGACGTTCGGTTCCCCCTCTTCGCCCGGCTGTGGCTTGTCCGAGTACGTACCCTCATCGCCGAACGTGACGTGGTGCAGGGGGAACTCCGCTCTTGCGGACGGCGGGTCGACCGATTGCACTCGCCATGTTCCCGTGATGCTGCAGCCGCCGCTGGCCAGCGCCAGAATCGCGACGATCGCCGACCCCCTGTGTCTGGACATCGGGGTTCCTCCGGCCGAAAGGCCCGCTTGCCCCGCCGTCGCCGATGGTTGACCGCCGTGCGGCAGGGGTGTCTTGCGGCGTCAGTATCGCCCGCGCGACAGCCCTGTCAACGCAGTCCGTACGCTCCCGCCGGCTCGCTTGCGACCCTGCGAAACGCCCCCTATACTGCCGGATCGGCTCTCCGGAGGAGGTGGGTCCGTGCCTGTGTACGAATACGTGTGCGGTGCGTGCGGAACGCGCTTCGAGCACCTGGCCCGATCGATGCAGAGTCGCGAAAAGCCGCTCTGCCCCGAGTGCAACTCGACCCAGGTCGAACGGCAGCATTCCAGGTTCGCTGCCCGGCAGGGTACACCCTCGCCCGGCGCCGAAGGAAGCGCGTGCAGCCGCTGTGTCGATGGCCAATGCCCGCGGAGAATGATGGACTGACTCGGTGCCCCAAGCCCATGGCTGCCCCTCGCCTATTTGATCAACCGCTCGCCCGCGTCTGCCTGGCGGGTCTCCTTTCCTGGCTGCTCCCGGGCGCCGGCCACGTGGCGATCGGCTGCCGCACACGCGGCATCATTCTGATGGTGACGATCGCCGTCACGTTCTGGACCGGCGTAGCGATCGGCGGCGTGCAGGACACCATCCAGCCCAAGAAACGCTTCACCTGGTTTCTTGCCCAGACCTGTGCCGGCGTGCACGGACTGGCGGCCTACTCCTGGAGTGATCGTGCGCGGGCCGCCTCGGACGCCCTGGAAAACGCCAACCCGTCGTACGCTTCGGTGGACACCGGCGTCGTGTATTCCGGGATCGCCGGGCTGTTGAGCCTGCTGGTCATCTTTGATGCGATTGGCCGGGCCGACGCCCCGATCGAAGAGACGGCCGTTCCAGCCGGCCGATCGGCAAGGGAGCGAGCACCATGACCACTCCGCTGACGGCCCTGCTGGGATACGTTGTCATCAGCGGCATATGGCGGGTCGCCATGCTGATTCCGCTCTCGCTGTCCGTGGCCGTCGTGTACAAGACGACGCGTTGCCGGCGGCTCCGAGACATTCCGATGGCCGTGCTGGGCCTTTGGCTCACCATCGTGCTGGGGATGTACGCCGTGGGCGTGGCCGCGTGGCTGGTGTTCATGATCTGCGTGGAGTGGACCGCCTGACCGCGCGTCACAGCGGCAGCCCCGGCCCCCTTTTCCCGGCGTCTTCGTGCGCGATTCCCAGGATCAGGGACACGCCGACGGCAATGACCGTCAGAACGAGCTCCTCCGAGAGCCCCAGGCCGCACTCGGCCAGGTACGCCGCCAGCACGGTGGCCAGGGCCACTCGCACCTTTCGCGACTCCAGGGGCCGGCACAGCCGCCGCAGAATGCTGATCATCGTCAGGCCTCCTCCAAGAACGAGACTGCGCTCGTCCGCCGCGGTCGTGAAGGTGTGACCGACGGGGCGCCGGCACAGGCGCAGTTGCCGACGCCCCGTCGGTAAGGGAAGGAGAACAATTCCGTTCGTTACGCGGCGGCCGCCTCGCGATCCCACAGGTAGTACACCGGGCGCGAGCCGATGAGTGCCTGGAACGTCCGGGCCAGACAGGCCGGTGATTGACCGGCCGCCCGCCGGCGACCGCAACCCGTGGTCGCTTCGTACCAGCGCAGCACACACCGCGAGACGACCGCCCGCACCTGCGGTCGGCGACAGACCTGTGTCACGAAGTCCCGGGCGAGCGGCTGGGCGTCCAGGTCGGCCAGCGATTGCAGCGCGCGGTGCACGTGTGCAGGCAGCGGGCAGACTCCCACCGGCGTCATGCCGGCCCGCTCAAACACCGGGTTCACCGATCCCATTGAGGCGAGGCACTCCACGTATCGCGTGCCCACCTGGGGAAGGGTCTGGCGGACCAGCCATTGTCCCAGGCCGCAGCCGCGCACGTCGGGATGAATCACCAGCCGGCGCAGAATGCGAATTTCGCGGTTCAGTCGGCCCGGGTGGCCCCGGAACCGGCCCTCCGTGGCCTGGTTCCGCAAGGCCAGCCCCAACGGCGCAAAGGCATAGACCACAACGCCCAGCGCGGCACCCCCGCGACCCTCGCGAAGGACGAACACCCTGTCCACAAACCCGAGCCGGCCGGCGCCGCGATAGTGCATGTCGGCGAAGGACTCGAAGTCCGCCTTCACACCGGGCTCGACCCGCAGGCGGCGAAAGAAGCTGACTCGGCGTGGGCGAGGGGGTCGTTCGACGACCACGTGCCGGCCACGACCGAGCAGACGCACCAGCGTGTCGGGCTGGAGGTCGGGCAGAAGATCGTCGTTGGAGAACGCTACGACCACACACAGGCCGTGACGAGTCACCAGCCTGCGGAGGTTCCACGCGACGGCCTTTGCGCTGCGGCGATGCAGGTTGCTGCAGAACTCGTCGCAGAGCAACGGAGCGGGCGATCGACCTCGCGAATGCAGATCCAGCGCTCGGGCAAGACGGGCGCGGAAACGCTCCCCTTCGGAAAGGGCGTCGAAGCGTCGCAGCCACAACGGGGCCTCCGACAGTCCGCACGCGCTGAGCGTGCCCAGGGCGTCGGACAACGCCGCGTGTGAGGCCACGACGTCCACCACCGGCCGATCCGCGGGAAACCCGATCCGATCCACGGCACACCCCCCGGGGACGATCGTTTCCACCGCATTGAGGGCGCTGGACTTTCCACTTCCTGACGGTCCCACAAACGCCACGATCCGCCCCGGTCCGAGCCGAATACGCACGGGTTCGAGAACCCGGACCGGCTCGGCGAGCTTCCCTGCGGCGCCCGCCGCGGCAGACGACGGCAGGCCGAACCGAAGCCGGACCTCCGCCGCCCGCCGCGAAACGGGCCCCTCCGCGAGTCCGCGAACGCATTCGAGTCGGATCGTCCGCTGGCTGTCCCCCATCGTTGTGTCCCCTCCAACGCCCCATGTGCCACGTGTACCCAAACATATACCTAACCATAGCACGAGAATGGCGGCCAGTCAAGCGAACGGCCATATTTTAGCAATTTTATTGCAAACCCTGCGGCGAGGCGGTCATAGCATCCGGCTGACCAGGCAGAGCACGACGCCTTGGACGGAGAAACGGGCCGTTTCGTCGATGATGGAGGGCGGAATCCGGGGGTTGTCACCGCGAAGAATGACGACGCGATGATCCGTGTGGTACTCGACGCTGACCCGCTTGAGGGTTGGGTTGTTGTCCACCAGGCAGGCGCAGATTCGCCCCTGCACGTGTTCCGGCTCTACATCGGGGCGGTACCGGACCAGCACAATATCATCCGGCTTGAGCGTGGGCTCCATGCTGTCAAAGGAAAGCCGCAGGCAGTACCGATCCGGTGCCCACAGGTGTCGTAGTACAGGAAAAAGCTCAAGCTGCTCCTGGGATTCTGATGGCGGACCGGCCGGGATCGACCCCAGCAGGGGGAGTTCGCGGGCCTCGAACGGCTGTGGAGCGTCATGATCGCTGCCCGCGCCCAGCAACACCGCCTCCGGCACCGCCAGGGCAACCGCAAGGGCCCCCAGCGTGTTGGCGGACGGATTGCGCCGGTCCCGCTCGATCTCGGACAGGAATCCCTGGTTGATGCCTGCGGCGGATGCCAGCTCCGCCTGGGTCAGGCGGCTTTCCTTTCGAAGCCGACGGACGCGCCGACCCAGCGTCTCCCCCGCCCGAATCGCGATGATCTCAGTCGGTCTGCGAGCCATAATATCACAATACATCGGGTTTTCACGATTGACAAGCACAATATATTGCGATTTTCTTGGGGATCCGCCCGGTGCACGCGGGGAGGGCAAGTCACCGTTGACCATCGATGCCGCCGGTCGGACACTGCTGGGACGATCATGACACGTGGGCACAAACCTTCGTTGCCGCCCGACGGCGTTCCCAATGTGGCCGGCCTCCATCGCCGCGAGCGCCGCTTTGCTGTGTGGCTCGTGGTCATCGGAGCGGCGGCGTTTGCACTACGCGTCGCGTACTTCGTGCAGATCCGGGAAATCCCGTTCTTCACGGTGCCGGTTGGTGATGCGGCCTCGTACCTGGCGTGGGCGTCCGAGATCGCCGGTGGTGATTGGCTGGGAGACCGAAGCTTCTACCAGGCGCCGGCATATCCGTATCTCCTGGCCGTCATCCTGAAGCTGGTTGGCCCGAACGCGTGGATGATCCGGCTGGCCCAGGCGTTGCTCGGCTCGCTGGCGTGTGTGGCCCTGGGCGTGGCCGGTGCGCGTTTCTTCGGGCGCGGAGCCGGCCTGACCGCCGGCGCCCTGATGGCACTCTACGCACCGGCCGTCTTCTTCGACGGCATCGTGCAGAAGGCGTCGCTGGGTCTGGCCCTGGCCGCCTTGCTGCTGCTGCTTCTCTCCGGGATCCATGCTCGCACGATGGAGGGAGCACGCCCTCCGCTCCGCACGGCGCTGACGTGGCTGGGGGCGGGAGCGACACTGGCCATCCTGGCCCTTACGCGGGAGAACGCGCTGTTGTGGCTTGTGCCCGTGCTGTTCTGGCTCTGGCTGCACGATCGAACGGCGGCCGTGGGAGTGCGCATCGGCTGGACCGCTGCCTTTGTTGCGGGCATGGCGGCTCTGCTGTTGCCGGTGGGGCTGCGGAACTACCGGATCGACGGCACGTTTGCGGTGACCACGGTGCAGGCCGGTCCGAACTACTACATTGGCAACAGCGAAATCGCGACGGGGCGATACGTGCCGCTCGTACGCGGCCACGAGTCGCCGCCGTTCGAGCGTGCCGATGCCGAAGTGCTCGCGTCTCAGGCAGCGGGGCGCCCGCTCTCGCCGGGGGAGGTCTCGCGGTTCTGGTGGGGCCGGTCGTGGGAGTTCATCCGCGGGCACACCGGGCAATGGCTTGCGCTGCTGGGCTACAAGGCGCTGCTGACCTGGAATGCTTTCGAGGTTCCCGACACGGAGAGCTACTACCTCTACGCGGAGTGGTCCGTGTTGCTCCGCATGCTGGGGTCGGTGATGCACTTTGGCGTGCTCTGTCCGGTGGCCGTCATGGGTATGGTGCTGACCTGGTCGCGGCGGCGCGAACTTTGGTTGCTGTACGTGCTGATTCTCACGGTGACCATCAGCGTCGCTGCGTTCTATATCGTGGCGCGGTACCGCTATCCGCTGGTGCCGTTCCTGGCCCTGTTCGCCGGGGCGGGGTTGGAACGGGCGCACGCGGCCTTTCGCACGTTTCAGCGACGGTCGATTGTGCCGCCGCTGGTGGCGGGGTTTGCCGCGGCTGTGGTGGTGAACTGGCCGATCAACCCGGAACTCACTTTGCGCGCCATGGCGTACCAGAATCTCGGCACCGTGCTGGCCCAAGACGGCCGGCTGCCGGAAGCGACGGCCTGGTTCGAGCGGGCGGTGGCGATGGAGCCGGACTCCGCCGAGGTTCACCTGAACCTCGGCATGGCGTACGCCTTGCAGAATCGTCTTGTGGAGGCGGTGGAGCACTACCGTGCCGCACTCGCTCTCGATCCCGCGTTGATACACGCCCACTACAACCTGGCCGTCGCTTTGGAAAGCCTCGGCCTGTCCGCGGAAGCCGCCGAGCAGTACCGCCGTGCCCTGGACGTGGACCCGTGGGATGCCGATGCGCGTGCGGCGCTGGAGCGACTGGGAGGGTGAAGCCAAATGCCGGGCCGTGCAATGAAGGCGTCGGACGTGGGAGCGGGTGCAGGCGATTCCGCGCACGGTGAGCGGCACCGCGTGCCGTCTGTGGAGCGTCACGCGCGGTGGGTGCGGGCCCTCAAAGTCGCGGGCCGCACCCTGGGTTCCTGTGCGGCCGAGACGGAAGCGGATCGGGACCTCCTGCGGTGGCAGCCGTTTGCCGCTGGTCCTTGAGAGAGCTGCGAGCCGGAAATGGGCGAGCCAGACGCGACGGGAGAGCAGATCGCCGCTGTCAGCCGGCAGTTTCGGATTGCCGGCCGCTTCGCGGATGCGCGTTCGTTCGGACGAGGCTACATTCACGCGTCGTACCTCGCCACGTACGTGCGCGACGGACTGACCGAACGCTACCTGCATCAGCGCATCAACCGGCGCGTGTTTTCCGACCCGGATGTCATGATGCGGAACATCCTGCGCGTAACGGAGCATCTCCAGAACCGCTACCGGGCCTCCGGCTCGCCGGACGCCGCCCGTCGCACGTTGCAGGTTGTGCCCGCGCACGACGGCAAGGCCACCTACACGACCCCATCCGGCGAATGTTGGCGAACGTATCGTTTCGTGGAAGGCACGCAGAGCCATGTCGTCGCGACGGATCTCGACCAGGTTCGCCGGGCGGGGCGGGCGTTCGGCGAGTTCCAGGCGTTGCTGGCGGATCTTCCGCCTCCCCGGCTGATCGAGACGATCCCGGGTTTTCACGACACCCGCGCGCGTGTGGCCGCTTTCGACCAGGCGGTTCGGCACGATGTCGTCGGCCGGGCGGCGGGGGCTTGTTCGCAGATCGAGTTTGCGCGGGCGCATGCCCCGCTGGCCGGGGTCCTGCCGGGCCTGGTGGCATCCGGTGCGATTCCGGAGCGCATCGCCCACAATGACGCCAAGCTGGACAATCTGTTGTTTGACGCGGGCACGGGTGCGGCGCTGTGCGTGGTGGATTTGGACACCGTGATGCCCGGATTGTCCCTCTACGATTTCGGTGACATGGCGCGTTCGATGGTGTGCCTCGCCGCGGAGGACGAGGATGACCTGTCGCGCGTCCGGGTGGACGCCAGCCGGTTCGAAGCGCTGGTCCGGGGCTACCGGGAGGGCGCCGCGGGGCTGCTGATGCCCAGCGAAATCGCCCACCTGGTTGCCGCCGCGAAAGTGATCACCTACGAACAGGGACTGCGTTTTCTGACGGATCACCTGATGGGCGACGTCTACTACCGCGTCTCTCGCCCCGGTCACAACCTCGTCCGGTGCCGCAACCAGTTCCACCTGCTTCGCGCGCTGTGCGAGCGCGAGGACGAGTTGTCCGCTGTGGTTTCACGAACGAATTGACGGCCGGCCGGCGGATCGGCTCACATCCCCGCCGCGGGTTCGAACGTTACGCTTTCCACCCGAATTCTCTCCCCCTGCCAGTTGTTGTCCGGAAATCTCAGCATCACCCAAAACGCCGTGCCCGACCACCGGCCTTCCGACGCTGCCTGCAGGTCAAAGGAATAGTCATGCACCTTGCCATCGGCCGTGATGTCGAACTTCATGGGCGGTCGGTCTGACAGCGTCGGCTGCTCCTGCGTGGCGAACTGCACACCCAGCGTCGTCGCGTGCTCTGTTGCCAGGCGCACCTTCAGCACCGGCAGCGCCTCGGCCGACAGCCGCATCCGCGGCAGCAGCAATTGCGGATTCCCCGCGTGACGCACGACCACTTCCACCCCGTTCTCCGAATACACCGGCGGCAGCACGCTCCGGTGATGCCGGATCGGCTGTTCCTTCTCATCGAACCGCAGCGTGACTGCTTCACGAACCGCGCCAGCGTCAGGGCCCAGTTTGACAAGCACCGTCTGCCCACGGTCTCGCGGCAACGCTCGAACCAGCCACGCGCGGGAGGCCGGATCGAATCGAAACGCTCCGGGCGGCGCCAAGGCTTCATCGTCCGAAGGCTCCAACGCCGTTCCGGTTGTCTCAGAAGCCTCCCCTGTCACCACGACGGAGCCGACCGGCCGGCTCAGACCGTGCAGCCGGATCAGCGGCGCGCTTTGGCCGGCAGCCTGCGTGCAGGCGGGCAGAGAAAGCGTGATCGCATCTCCATCGGTCCGGCACGTGAATTCGCTTCTGCAGAACTCGCCCCGTCGATACGCCATGGATTCCCCGTCGTCCTCGTAGAGCGAACCCGTTGACTCTCCGAACGGCCAAACGTCCAGAATGAGCGGCTCAGCCGGGGTTTCCATCGTCGATTCGACCGCACTCTGCATGGGGATGATCGACCCGGCCCGCACGAACAGCGGCAGATGATCCAGTCCGGCCGGCACGAGCACCGGCTGGCCGCCGCCGTGTATTTCCCCCGTATGCCAGTCGAACCAGACGCCGGGCGGCAGTGAGACGTGCCCTTCCGGCGCGTCGGGCCATACGATCGGCCAGACCAGGATATCCGATCCGAGCATGAAGGCCGTGTCCTCGAACCATGGGTGCTCGCCCGGAAACTCCATCCAAATCGGCCGCACGATCGGGACGCCCGTCCGCGAGCACTCCTCAAACAACGTGTACAGGTACGGCAGCAGCTCGTACCGCCGCCGCAGCGAATCGCGGGCAGTCGCCTCCACCTCCGGACCGTACGACCACGGCTCCTGGTCCGGGTTGTAGCAGGCCGTATGTGTTCGGCAGTATGGCAGGAGACTGCCCGCCTGAATCCAGCGAGCGTACAATCGCGGCGTCGATCCGTGGACAAACCCGCCGATGTCCGGCCCGACGAACGGCATCCCCGAGATGCCCAATCCCATGGTCATGGTCAGGCTGAGCTGGAGGTGTTCCCAATTGCTGATGTTGTCGCCCGTCCACGCGGCGCCGTATCGCTGTCCGCCGGCGTACGTGGCGCGGGTCATCGTGAATGGCCGACGGTCCGGGCGGGCCCGGCGAATGCCCTCCAGGGTGGCCCGCGCCATCTGCTGGCCGTAGACGTTGTGGCACGCCCGGTGGGACGCCGCCTCCCCCTCGTTGTCGAACCGGACATCCAGCGGCACGGTTCCGTTCGGGCCGGCGAAATTGGCCGGCTCATTCATGTCGTTCCAGATGCCGTCCACCCCGCACGCCTTCAGAAAAGGCGGGAACAGGTCCGACCACCAGTCGCGAACGGTTGGGCTCGTGAAATCCGGGAATACGCAATCGCCCGGCCAAACCCGGCCCACGTAGGGCTTGCCGTCCGGCTGCTTGAGCCAGGCGTCGATTTTGGCTCCGGAGTCGTGCACGGCGTCGCCGGGTTCATGCTTGATGCCCGGGTCGATAATGGCGACGGTGTGGAAGCCCATCGCCTTGAGGTCATCGGTTAGCTTACTGGGGTCGGGGAACCACTCCGGGTGCCACGTAAAGCTGCGGTACCCGTCCATGTAGTCAATGTCGAAGTAGATGACGTCGCACGGGATCCTCTTTGCTCGGAACGTTTTCGCGATTTCGCGCACGCGGGCCTCCGGGTAATAGCTGTAGCGGCACTGGTGGTAGCCCAGCGCCCATTTCGGCGGCAGTTCGAGCCGCCCCGTCAGGTCCGTGTACCGCCGCAGCACATCCTTCGGGCCGGGCCCGGCGATGACGTAGTAGTTCAGCTCCCCGCCTTCGGCACCGAAGCTCATCACGTTGCGGTCTTCCTTGCCGAAATCGAACGACGTTCGCCAGGGGTTATCGAGGAAGACGCCGTGATACCGTCCTTCGCGTTCCACGATGAAGAACGGAATGGACTTGTAGAGCGGGTCGGTCGTGGGGCCGTATCCCCAGGCGTCCGTGTTCCACATGCTGAACGCCCGCTGGCCGCGCTCCAGCGGCCCGGCCTTCTCGCCGAGGCCGAAAACGAGCGTTCCGTCCGGCATGTCCTGCCAGACCCGGATGGCGGTGCACTCCTCGTTCACTCGCCGCCAGCCCATGCCTCGCACCGCCTCGTCTCGGACCAGCGTCCGTCCCTCCGCGTCCAGGATTTCCGCGCGGAACGGACGAGTGTGGACGCGCACGGTGAGCGCGCCTGTCGAGAATGCCTCGCAGCTCTCCCCGGTGCCGACGTCCTGCCGCTTGAGTTCTCCGCGCGGCGTGACATCCGTCACCGCCCACGAAAAATCCCGGCCGAACGCGTCGCCCGGCGTCATGCGGACGCGGAGCACGTGCTCGTTTACCGCCTCCAGGCGTACGACGGCATCAGGGCACCGAAACACCGCCGTTGCCGGCGCGTACTCGGTTTGCGTAACCGGCCCGATGTGCTCCCATGCAGCCAACGCCGGCGCCGCCGCCAGCCACAACGAGATCCCGATGAGCTGATGCATCCGATCATGATTTGACATCTTCATTCCTCGCCGACGGGTTGACTGGTCACCGTGCCGCGGCGGCAGTGTAAGAACGCCTCCAGACCCGGTCAAAAGCCACCGCCGGGGATCCCGAGCTTCTCGCTCGGCTGATCTTTAACGTGTTTTGGGCGGCTGTGTTACAGTGTTTCGCGGGCTGCCCGCCGATGCCCGGAGCGGATGCGCATGCGGGCGATCCTCTGACGTGACGTGCGCAACCTCCAGGCTCGTGTGTCGGGTTTCCGCTATCCTATAGCTCGCGAGCAGTTGGCGTAACAATCTGTCCCCAAACGAGTTCTGAGTGTTCGGCAGCGCCGGATCCGTGTGCTCCGGGCGATCGCGACGCTCGTGCGCGCGCTTTTTCCCGGCCCGGGAAAGATTTTTCCGGATTCCGTCCAGCGGGCTCTTGCAGCCGGGCAAACCGATTGGTTATGATTCGGACGGTGACACAGTTACCGTAACTGTTACCCCTCATTTGTACGGGGTTTCCCATCATGGCAGTTGATACTGGCTTCTCTCCGACCGGTCATCGAAGTTGCCCCAAGTGGGGCAGTGGCCGGCGGCAGTCTCTCTCACTCGTTTCAGGAGGATGGTAAGATGAAAAGTTCACAAATGATTCTGTTCGTGTTGGCGGGTCTGCTGGCTGCGGCGCTGCCGGCCCAGGCTGTGAACGTGTATTACGATTTCGGCACCGTCGAGTATCCGACGGCCGGCAACTACAACAACATGGACTGGCACCAGAATCCAATCGCCGACTCCGTGGATGACACTGGAGCGGCCACCGGGATCGGAATGTACGTCTACGATGCGTTCTACACGACGTCTGCCAACCCCAACGGTACTACGTCGCCCACCGGTGACGCCGCGATTTTCGATCCGTCGGCCACGCGCGACAGCCTGTACGGCTGCACGCAGCCCTGGTATGACCAGACCCAGCCGACGGCGGGCCTGCGACTGACCGGGCTTGACCCCTCGTTGACGTACAACTTCACGGTTTTTGCGTCGCGTCTGGGATCGTCCGACAAGCGCGAGGCCCAGTACGACATCATCGGGCTCAACAGCGGCATGGCCTGCCTGGAGTCTGTCGGCAATGTGAGCAATGTGGTGCTCATCAGCGGCATCCAGCCGACGGCGGCCGGCGAGATCGGAAGAGCACACGTCTGAACTCCAGTCACCGCTCATTA
>CAZBFW010000013.1:0-15145 GCA_964491135.1 uncultured Phycisphaeraceae bacterium
CAACACCCTATCCTACACTCTTTCCCTACACGACGCTCTTCCGATCTCCAACGCGGTCTCGCCAAGCTCCAACCCGGGCAAATCGTCTTCTGCGTCATGGCCGACGCCCGCACGGCCGAGCCGAACCGCCTGATCGGGGCCGGCATCGGCCTGGCCGTACCGGCCAACCGAAACGACTACGGCTACCTGTCCGAGCATCACGGGTTCGGCCTGACCCAGAAGCGCTGCTCCGACCTCGTGGAAGACATGGCCGCCTCCATGCTGGCCACCACACGGGGAGCCGATCTCGACCCGGATTCAGCCTGGGACGAACGGCAGGAGATCTACCGCAGCAAAGGGCTTGTGGTGCGGACCCGTGCAGCCGTTCAGACCGCCGAGGGCGACAAGAACGGCAAGTGGACCACCACCGTGGCCGCGGCGGTGTTCGTCTCCTGATGGGCATTGCGCCGATGGAAACCTATCATCCCAGCTTTCTCGGGCTGGAGGCCCGATACACGGACTATGCCGCCGCCCGATTCGCCGTTCTGCCCGTTCCGTACGAGGCCACGGTGAGCTATCGCACGGGGACCCGCTACGGCCCCAAGGCCATCCTCGACGCCTCTGAGCAGGTGGAGCTGTTTGACGAAGAGCTGGGCGCCGAGTTCTTCGCGTGCGGTATCGCCACCCTCAACCCGCTTGTGCCGGACCAGGCCGGACCGGCCGCCATGCAGGAACGGCTCTGCCGGGCGGCCCGGCCCATCGTGCGCAGCGGCAAGTTCCTGCTGACCCTGGGCGGTGAGCACGGCATCACGCCGGCCCTCGTGCGGGCGGCCGCCGGCAGGTCGCGCGAGCTCTCCGTGCTCCAGATCGACGCCCACGCCGACCTGCGGGACGGCTATGAGAACACGCCGTTTTCCCACGCCAGCGCCATGCGACGGGTGCTGGATTCCGTGGATACTGTCGTGGGGGTGGGGATCCGCAACTACTCGAAGGAAGAGCACCGCTTCATGCGGAATAACGGCATCGAGCCCGTCACCGCCCGCGAATGCCACGAATCCGACGACTGGCTCGATCGCGTGCTCGACCGGCTGGGTGACACGGTATACGTCACCATCGACATCGACGGGTTCGACCCGTCCGTCGCTCCCGGCACGGGCACGCCGGAGCCGGGCGGATTGGACTGGTACCAGGTGACCGGCCTGCTGCGCCTGGTGGCCGCCGAGAAGAAGATCGTGGCCGCCGACATCGTGGAAGTCGCCCCCATCCCCGGCCAGGTCGTCACGGAGTTTCTCGCCGCCCGTCTCGCTTACAAGCTGATCGCCTACGTCCAGGCGGCCGGTCGATCCGCACGATAACACCTCAACCAGCAGGTCCAGGACGCGCCAGCCAGGAGGCGCGGAGATTGAGATTCTGCCTTTGTATGCCGTTGGAGTTGTCAGAGTCCGATTCATCGCGGACCGCTGCCAGGATGCGCCGGCTGGCTTGCTGTTCGCATCGCGAACAGGGTCTGGCTGAGCCTACGAATGGAGCCGGATGCGGATCAGCAGGTCGTTCAGGGCCTCGCGGGTGGATGGGGCGTCTGGAAGATGAGTGGTGTCGCGGGCGTGCTCCAGGTCGCAGGTCAGGCGCTCGCACTCCGTTCGATGGAACTCCAGGTCGGCTCCGTCGATCGTCCCTTTTTCTGCGCCGCCTGTTTTGCGGGCGATCAGCTCGTCCAGGTAGGGCAGGCGGAAGTGTTCGTTGAGGCGCACCAGGTTGGCCTCCACCTGGGCGGTTTTCATGAGGTGGATGCCGGTCAGCAGCACGCGGTAGACGTAGAGCAGGGGCTTGGCGCGGCGGTCTTTCTCGAAGAGCTTCCACTGGGTGCGGACGAAGCCCAGGTAATGGTGGGCGTGGTGCCGAGTGATGCAGCCCGGTGCAAGAGACTTTAGCTCCTCGTGCTCCGGCGTGGTGTGGACCACGAGCGGCGAAAGAAGCTGCTCCAGCACGTAGCCGTTCTTCTTCAGCAGCAGGCCGAAGAACTTGCCCACGTCATGCGTGACGAGGTCCAGCTCCAGCCCGCCGACGGTGCCCGATCGCTCGATCGTATCGTTCGGGCGGTTCAGGCCGATCACGTCGCGCAGCGGCAGCACGTGCGCGCCGCGGAGGTCGTAGTCCGAATCGGCTGAGGGGAAGCCGTACAAGTGGGCGCCGCTGACGGTGGCGAACAGCAGCGGGTAGGGCTGGCCGGCGACGATCTCGAGCAGTTGACCTGGCAGGTCCATGATCGCGGCTTTCGATGGCCCACACGATCGGTACGGGCCGCGTGAGGGTCAATCCAGTGACGTCTTGCGGTCCATCTTCTCCTGAAGATCGCGAAAGAAGCCTCTCGGGTCAACGACGAAGCGGGCGGCGGGTGAGGATCGCATGTCCGCGTACACGTCCGCGGGCCGCGGCAGCAGCACCTTGCTGTTCTCCACGGCTACGATCACCCACTCTTGGCTGTCCGCCAAGTCGATGATGGCGTCGAAAAATCGACGGAACTCATACCGCAGATCCACCCGAACGAACACCTCCTCGATGTCTGCTCCTTTCCGGTACACGTCAATGCGGTTGCCGTCATGGATGCCCCAGAAGTCCATATCCTCCCCAAGCGCGGTTCCGCGGCTCAGCAAGGCGTCGAAATAGGGAGCAACCTCGTCGGGCGCGTGCCCGGCCCACCAGTTTTCGCTTGACAGTTCGTCGTCCTGGAGGGTGTCAGGGATCTTCCCGAACCGCGCGACAACGCTCTGACGTGGAACAAGACAGAAGTCATACTGCCAGATTGCCATGACGCTTCCCCCTTCAATCCGGAATCACCTGCGAACGTCGTGCTTTGATGAGCAGGGCATTTGCCCGCGCGTAGTCGGGGCGGTCGGGCAGTTTCGTGGTTTCGAACGCCGTGTCAAAGTCGCGGTGCAGCTCCAGCCGCCATGCGTCGACCACCTCCCAGGGCATCTCACCGCGGCGGATCGCCAGCAGCCGGTCGCGGTGCTCGAAGACGGCCACCGGTACATGCCCCTCCCGCAGCGCCACGATTCCTGCCAGCAACAGGCGAATGAGATGCATGGCGTGCTTCCATTTCATGTCGGCCTGCCGTTTCATCCGGGCGGAGAGCTTGCGGAACTGGCTCAGCACGTAGCCGTTGTAGGTCTGGTACACGAGTCGCGAGAGAAACGCACCTCGCATGTCCCGCAGTTCGTCGGCCAGCGACGTAGCGTGCTCGACCAGCGGGGTGTAGAGGCATTCCAGGACGTTGGGGTTTGCCTTCAGGGCCAGCGTCAGGAACTTCTGGAACTCCCAGTAGCACTCTTCCGTCTCCGGGCTGTCGAGCTGCTCGGGAACGCCGAAGAGCGACCAGTGGGCCTCGGCCGGCGGCAGGTAGATGCCGCGACGGTCCACGTCGGAGCCCTCCTCCTCCAGGCCGTAGGCCCGCGAGCCGACGACGCAGCGATAGATGACGGAGCCCATCAGGTCGTAGTCGTCCAGCACGTGCTCGCCTGCCCCGATCCGGTTGCGCTGCTCCTGCTTGAGCACGGCGAACTCCGAGCGCCGCAGACTTGCCTCGGTTCCATCGGCGAAGCGCACACGGTAGTCGTGCAGGTGGTCGATCGCCGCCTTGGTGATCACTCCGACCGCTCCGGCCGGATGATGCGCGCCGCCGCCGGAAATCTTGACCGGCACCCGCGTGACCACCTGCGTGCCCGCGGACAGGATCAGGTTCGGGTTGTAGGCAATGCGACGTTTCACGGCAGGGCCTTTCCGCATCCGTCTCCGGGAAGCGATGGAGAAAGTCTGCCATGAAGGTTTGCCTTCCACAAGTCGAGCGCGGAGGGAAGGCCGGCGAGCTGGAACAACCCCGCTGTGGGGCAGAAGAATCGGCTGGAAAACCGGTCCTACACCTTCTCCATTACGGAATCCATTCCACGGTCACAATGCGCTTGGCGGGGACGGTGACGCGGACGTGGCCGCCGGGGTCGAGGGGCAGCGGCTCCAGCGGCGTCTCCTCCAACGTGACCACACGGACCTGGGACCACTTCCGCCCGTGACCGGCGGGCAGCGCGCGTTCGGCCTCCGCCCGCTGGACGGGGGACAGGCGCGCGGTCGGCGCGGCGAGGCCGCCGTTCAGGCGAAGTGAAGCGGTCACCGGTTTGCTGAGCGGATTGAATACCCGCACGATCCAACCGTCGCCCGATTCGCTCTGCTTGATCGCGGACAGCACCAGGGCCGCGGGCTCCAGTTCGAGAAACGAACGCCGTAACGGCTGCGTGCCGTGACGATGCGGGGCGAGCTGGCCTGCCTGCAGCGGCGTATGGAAACGCTCCGCGGCCGCCCACACGCCGCCCGCCGCCCAGTCACCGGCGTGTGGATACACGGCGTAGCGGAACGCGTGCCGGCCCGGGCACTGCGCCCCGCGTGACTCGCTCTCCAGGTCGGCCTTGTCCGGTACCCAGGTGCGCAGGGCGAAACCGCGCAGCAGCGTGAGGCTCAGCGTGCGGACCGAATCATCGTGCGCTTCGTACGCCTTGAGCCCGTCGACCAGCAGGGCCAGACCCGCCTCGCCGTCGCAGACATCCACGAACGCGTCCAACGGCTGCTCCGGCTGCGGGGGCTCGTCGTAGAGGTTGTAGTCCGGCGTGGGAATGGGTCGGGCCACCACGTCGAAGGGCGTCTGGGCCATCGCCGTGTCCGTGCGGATGCCCGTCGGGAACGAAACGCGCAGGTAGTGGTCCCTGGCCGTGTTGACCAGTTCCGTCAGCACTTCGAGCCAGGGTTGACCGCGGCGGAGGGTCAGCGTGCTGACGATCTCGTACGGCACGCGCTGCGGACTGCGCGATCGGGCATCGTCGGTCAGGCCGGCCGGCAGAGACCAGGGGAGGCGGACGCGCAGCGACGCCTCCAGCGCTCCGTCCCGCCGGACGGTGACTTCGGCCGGTGTGCTCAGCGTGGTGAAAACCTCGTCCTGCGCCGGTGCCTCGTGCGTCCACGGGTTGCCCGCTTCCCCGGAGTCGCGGAAAAAGCCCAGGCCGCCGTAGTACCGACCGGTCACCTTGTGCAGCAGGTCGAACGTGCCGTTCGCGTTGATGCTGACCACCAAATGCTCGTTTTCCATCGTGCGCGAGTCGGCCAGCATGGTCTGCGGCTGACGCGGCTTGGCACTGGTCGCGGGGCGCACCCGCAGCGTCCGATAGCCGCAGCCGGGCACCTCCGGCACCTGCACCCGCACGAAGTGCCTGCGCAGCCGCATGAACGTGAACGTGTCGTGCGGGGTATGGATCCGCTCCTCAAACGGATCCTGTGTGGACACGATCTGGCACGTCACCGGCCGGTTCTCATCGTCCAGAATCTCAAACCCCGTTCCGGGCCACTCGCCCGGCGTATCCAGCACAACGGGCAGGACCTCCGACCTCGCCGCGGGCAGCGGGTTGCACACAACAACCGCCACGTCGTCCGGCCGCCAGCCCGAAAGGTCCACGGCGCCCGCGATTTCGCGCAGCGCGTCCTCGATGACGCACGTGCTGATCTCGCGACTCTGGCGCGAGCGGTACAGCATGTCATCGTGCACGACGTCCCGGCCGCAGCCGCCGATGGAATCGTGCGGGTGGTTCTGCAGCAGCCACTGCCACGCGCGGTCCAGCTCCGCGCGCGGGTAGTCCGCCCCCAGCCAGGCCGCGAAGGCCGCCAGCGGTTCGGCCAGTCCGATCAGCATCCGCTCCGTGCGGAAGTTGTCCTGCTTGAGGTAGACGCGGGCCGACAGAATCCAGCCCAGCAGTCCGCTGGTGCTGCCCTTGGTGTAGGGGTGGCGCATCTCGCCCGTCACCACCGGCCAGTCCGGCCGGCGGCCCGCGCGCAGGCCGTCCTGGAACGCCGCGAACGTGCTGAAGAACACGTCGGCCTGCTGGCGCAGTGCCTCCGCGGCGTCCTGCACCATTCGCACCTCGCGGATGTCCGGGCAGGAGCCGTCGTGACCGATGGACCAGAGTCGGTGCGGCGTGCTCCAGTCAGCATCCTGCTCGCGGAGGGCCTGCTCCGCGGCGGCGGGGAGGATGTCCGCGTCGTAGTCGAAGCGGGGGTGGGCAAACTGGTACTCGTGCGGGGCGTAGGGCTCGTTGATCAGCCGGAAGGGCGCGTGGCCGTCGTCCCAGCGGTGGAGGAAGTCGTTCAGGGCGTCCAGCCGGGCGCCCCAGTAGGCGGGCCGCTGAAGAACGTACCAGGCGTTGTACCGGGGTCGGAAGCCCAGACGGGAGGCCAGGATCTCCGTGCCGTCCGGGGCCTGCCAGATGAACTCCGCCCGGGGAGCGACCAGCGTGTTCACGCCGCGGTAGAACATCATGACGTCGATGCCGAACCCGCGGTAAAGCTGGGGCATCTGCGAGATCTGGCCCCAGGAGAACGGCGAGTAGCCGGTCTTGGCGACGGGCCCGAAGCGCCGCGCGATGCGGTGCCCCAGCAGCAGGTTGCGGACCAGGCATTCGCCGGCGACGCAGAACTCATCCGGCAGGCAGAACCAGGGCCCCAGCACCAGTCGCCCCTGGCCGGCGAAGGTGCGGATCTGCTCTTCCCGCTCCGGCCGGACGTCCAGGTAGTCCAGCAGGGGCAGGGTCTGCGAGTCCAGGTGAAACGAGGCGAACCGCGGCTCCCGCTCCAGGATGTCCAGCAGCATGTCCATCATGTAGATCAGCTTGTGCCGGGTGCGGGCGGCGGAGTGTTTCCACTCGCGATCCCAGTGCGTGTTGGAGATGACATGACACTGCGGGCGGGTTTCCCCTTGTGGTCTGTCGTTCTTCGCGCTTGTTTTGGGTTGGGACATATGGCCTCGGTTTCTTTCTGTTTTTGGGCTCCCTGCCTCGACACGACGGAAGACGCCGGAGACATGTACACTGCCGTCGCGTTCTCCGCAACGACAGGGCCGGTGACGGGTGATGCTCTCCCTCCAAACGAGCAAGTGCCCCGCCTGTCGCTGAGGCGGGGCACGGATGGTTGGGATTCCTCGTGCACGGTGTCCGCCGCGTCAGTAATGGTAACCCATGTCCACCGGCGCCGTGTCGGGCGATCCATCCGTCCGCGTCGTGCCCGGCGGCAGCGCGGTGGCCGGGTCGCCGGCGTCCACGCACGGGCTCTGCTGCGCCTGCCCGGCCGCGGTCTGGCTGAGGTAGTAGTCTCCCCACGGGCCGGTGACGAACAGCGGATCGAGGCCGATGTTTCCCGTGCCGCCGTAGGTTCCGCTCCAGTACTGCACACACGAAAAATCCACGGCCAGCGTGCCATCCAGGATGTGGATCTGGGCGGATTCGTCGGACACACCGCCCATGGCCGTATTGCCCCAGACGATGCAGTTCGTGAGCGAGGTGCTCACGGTGTTCATGAACAGACCACCGCCCTCCGCGGCAGCCGCGTTGTTCACGATGGTACAGTTCGTGGCCGTGATCGTGGACTGGTAGTTCTGGATCCCGCCACCGCGATTGCCCGACGTATTGCCCGAGATCACGCAGTTGTCCAGAGTCAGCGCAGTCCCGGTAAGGATCTGGATGCCGCCGCAGTTGCCGCTGGCGTTGTTCCCGCGGATGGCGCAATTGCGCAGCACGACGTTGGAGGCGATGACTCGCACGCCCGCGCCCACATTGTGTGTGCCCGCTGATCCATCCGCATGGCCATCCGTGATGACCAAGCCGTCCAGAACGGCCGTCTGTTGCATGCCGTCTACATACACCACGTGATAGCTGTTATCGGAGATGTCGCCGGGGATCCCGATGTCGCCGCTGAGGATGGTGGGATTGGCGCTGACGTCTCGCTGATCGAGGCTTGTCTCGCCGCCGGCGAATCCGCCGTAGATCTCCACACCGCCTGGCAGCTCGAAGCTGACGGTGCGGTCGCCCGTGCCGCCGTCAGGCCGGTACGTGCCGGCCGCGACCCAGATTTCGGTGACGCCGGGGACGTTGTCGACCATGCAAAGCGCCACGGACAATTCCGTCAGGGCGTTCGTCCAGTCCGCGCCGGTGTTCAGCCCGGTCGCCTGGGCATCCACGTACAGTCGGGGACCGCTCACCTCGCTGCTGTCCGTTATACCGTTTCCGTTGCAGTCCAATTCCAGTTGCGACAGCGGCTGTGGGCCGAACGCCAGCCATTCCGGTGTGTCCAGGCCGTCCGTGATGATCTCTTCCACGCCGGTACCGTCGAGATTGGCACGCCGGATCTTGTCGTTACTGTTGTCACCCCAGTAGATCTTCCCCTCCTGTGGCGCGATCGCGATGCCGGTGGGCCTTGTCAGGCCGCTGAGAATCACCTGCTCGTTGCTTCCGTCCAGATCTCTTCGGTAGATCTTGTCCTGAAGGGAGCACGTGTAGTAGAGATGGCCGGCGACCGCATCGATCGCAATTCCGGCTCCCGGCGTGCCGAGCGAGACCAAGCTGTGTTCGGCGTTCGTTCCGTCGAGATTGGCCCGCCCGATCCGGCCGTTCCCCCCGATCCAGTACACCTTGCCGTGAACATGATCGATGGCGATCGCATTTGGAATCCGCAGGTCCGTCACGAGAGTTACCGGCCCGCTTCCATCCGCGTTGCACGCCTCGAGATTGGACCAGTCCGCTTCAACACACCAGAGGACACGGTTGTTGACATGGTCGAACGCCGGGCATGTGGCCAGGGACGGCAGTCCGGTGCGGATGGTCTCGGCGCCGAGGCCGTCCAGATTGGCTCGCCTCAGTTCATGCAGGTTTGCGTCAATCCAGTAGATTCGCCGGTGGAAGGAGTCGAGCGCCACTCCGCTCACACTGGTGTTGCTCACGATCGTCACCCGTTCCGTGCCGTCGGGCAGGGATCGCCCCACGTGGTACTCCTGCTGGTCCGCCCAGAACAAGTACGTCGTGTCACACTCATCGGGTACGCCATTCTCATCCTCGTCCAGGCTGGTTCCGCTTGCGATATCACAGGAATCCGGGATGCCGTTCTCGTTGCAGTCGTCACTCGTCCCGGCCGCGATGTCGCACTCATCGGGAACGGCGTTTGCATTGCAGTCGGCACTGGTTCCGCCGCTGATGTCCACTTCGTCCGGGACGCCGTTTTCGTTGCAGTCCGTGTCACATTCATCCGGAATTCCGTTCCCGTTCAGGTCTGTACTCGTTCCACTGGCAATATCGCAGGGATCCGGGATACCGTTCTCATTGCAGTCTTCGCTGGTGCCCGCGGCAATATCGCATTCGTCCGGAATCGCATTTTCGTTGCAGTCACCGCTTGTGCCGGTCGCGATATCGCACGAATCCGGAACGGCGTTCAGGTTGCAGTCCGGGGCCGTTCCGGACGAAAGGTCACACTCGTCCGGCACGCCGTTCCCGTTGCAGTCGGGAGACCCGATCGCGTCCACCAAGTCCATCATGTGCGGTTGATTCAGGCCGCTCGAGATCATGTCCTCCACACCTGTGCCGTCCAGGCGGGCACGCTGAATCTTGTTCATGCTCCAGTCGGACCAGTAAACACGCCCAGCCCGCAGGTCGAGGGCGATCCCGTAGGGCATACCCAGGCCCGTCAGGATGTCCTCTTGTCCCGTACCGTCAAAACGAGCCCGCCTGATCGTCTGGTGCTCAGAGTCGGCCCAGTACATCATAGCCGCCCCGACATCCAGAGCGATCTGTCTCGGTTTACCACTCCCGGTAATACGTTCATCTCCGGTCCCGTCGAGATTGGCGCGTCGGATTTCATTCGTGCCGGGCTCCGTCCAGTACATCTTGCCGCCCGCGATGTCCAGCGCGATCCCTTCAGGATCCACAAGGCCCCAGATCAGGTTCTCAAACGACCCGCCGGTCACCGGTCCACGGTTGATCCAGTCCTTCCCGTTGTCGCACCAGTAGATCTCGCCCGCGCCGTCGAGAGCGATGCCCAGAGGTCGCCCGTCCGTCATCTGCTGGATGATTTCCACGCCCGTTCCATCGAGGTTCGCCCGCCAGATCTTCTTCCCGGCGTAGGAGGTCCAGTACACTTTGCCCTCAAGAGGATCGACGGCTACGCTCCACAGTTCACCGCTTCCGGAAAGAACCGTCGTCATCCCGGAGCCGTCCAGATTCGCGGTGCGGATCACGTTGTCACCGCCGGAGGCCCAATAGAGCCGGCCCGGTGTGTACGCGGCGATGTCGCACTCATCCGGATTCCAGTTCTGGTTGCAGTCCTCAACGGTGCCCTGTTCGACATCCAGGTAGTCCCACACACCATTGTCATTGCAGTCGACCTGGCAGTCGTCCGGGACACCGTTCGTATCCGTGTCCGTGGAGGAACCACTGGCGATGTCGTGGGGATCCGGCGCGCCGTTGTGGTTGCAGTCCTCCTCGCACTCATCCGGAATCCCGTTTGCATTGACGTCGTTCGAGGCTCCGGTGCTGATGTCCCAGGCGTCCGGGACACCGTTCTCGTTGCAGTCCGGCTCACATTCGTCCGGCACGCCGTTGCCGTTTAGATCGCCCGATGTCCCGGCGGCAAGATCGCATTCATCGGGCACGTCGTTGGCGTTGCAGTCCTGGCTCGTCCCCTGTTGAAGGTCGCAGTCGTCCGCCACCGTGTTCCCGTTGCAGTCCGGCTCGCAGGCGTCGGGCACCCCGTTGCCGCTGCAGTCCGGATCGCAATCGTCCGGCACGCCGTTCCCGTCACAATCCCGGGGCCCCGACAGGTAGATGTAGACCGCTCCCCGGTTGGAGTCCGCCACGTGATTGGCCACGGCCAAATCGGGGATTCCATCCCCGTTCAGGTCCCCGACCGCAGCGATGCGTTCTCCAAACCCCTGTTGCCCGTCTTGGAACGTCTGCAGCAGCGAACCGGTTGCCCCGCTGTACAGGCGGACCAGGCCCAGATGCGACGCAACGCCCGACTCGCCGGGCGCGCCCGCCACGAAGTCGCCGAATCCGTCTCCATCCACGTCTCCCGGCGCGACAATCGCCGTGCCGAACCGACTCTCCGCCGCCGGGCCCGTGATGCGATACGCCACCTCGGCCGTCGCCCCGTCGTACACAAGCACGGCTCCCACGGTGTTGCCGGGTGCGTCGGACATTTGCGCGCCGACGACAACGTCCCGAACCCCGTCACCGGTGAGATCCGGGCTGCCCGCGATCGCCTGGCTTTCCCTGCCGATCTGGTCACCGAGATTCGTTCCCACCAGCAGGCGGTCGGCGATCGCCGTAATGCGCTGCGGATAGGACACGCTGTACGTTCCATCAATGATGAAGATCGTGCCGACCGAACCGTTCAGATTGTTCTCACCTGTCACGGCGAAATCGGACACGCCGTCCCCGCCCACCAGGTCGCCAATCTCCGTCAGAGCCCCGTCGCTCGCGATCCGGTTGTAGGGGATCCCGCCCCCTATCAATATCGCGATGTCCGCTCCCGTGGCCGCATCCACCACGTAGGCGCGCCCGGCATCCTCGTTGGAGGTGACGAGCAGCCGGCCGGACTCCCGCAGGACCCCGACCTGACTGCCGGTAAACGTCCCGACTCGATCGATGGAACGCAGCAACCCGGGATGCGCCATGAATTCGCCCCCGATCGTGCGGTCTGCTCCGGACAGGATCACCACCATGCCCTCGTGGTAGCCAAGCTGTTCGTCATACGGACTCCCGACCGCGAAGTCCGGGATCCCGTCTCCGTTGGCGTCCCCCAGGCCGGTCACGTCCCAGCCGAATCGATCGTACCCGTCCACGCGGCTCAGCAGGGTCGCCCCGGTCGGCGTCAGGCCGTACAGGTACACGCGCCCGGCATGTTCGAACAGCGGTCCCGCGTAGAGAGCGCTGATCGCCACGTCCGTCAGCCCGTCTCCCGTCACGTCGCCCACTGCATCCATCGCGTATCCAAAGAGGTCCCCTTCGGCCTCGCCGGAGATCGTGTAGGCCAGTTGGTAGCCGTGCAGCTCGCATTCATCCAAGATTCCGTTCGCGTTGCAGTCAGCGGCTGCGGATTCGCAGTCATCGGGAACCCCGTTCCCATTGCAGTCATTCCACCACAGCTCGCAGTCGTCAGGCAGAGTGTCTCCATCGCAGTCGGGCTCGCACTCATCCGGCTGCCCGTTCCGGTTCCAGTCAAAGCTGGTTCCGTTGGCGATGTCACAGGCGTCCGTCACACCATTCGCATTGCAGTCGACGAATGGTTCGCAGTCGTCCGGAACGCCGTTCATGTCGCAATCGGCGTCGCAATCGTCCGGGATGCCGTTCCCGTTACAGTCCGGAACCGCGCCCTGGGCGATCTCGCAACTGTCGGGCACGCCGCTTCCATCGCAGTCCGACTCCGTGCCGTCGTGTATGTCGCAACTGTCAGCCACGCCGTTGCCGTCGCAGTCGGGCTCGCACGTGTCCGGCACCTGGTTTCCCGTGCAGTCCGTGCTGGTCCCCGAGGCGATGTCGCAGCTGTCGGGGATTCCGTTCGCGTTGCAGTCCGCGCTGGTGCCGGACGTCACGTCGCACTCGTCCGGAACAGCGTTCGCGTTGCAGTCCGCGCTGGTTCCGGCGGCAATGTCCAGCCCGTCCGGAACACCGTTGCCATTGCAGTCCGGATCGCACTCATCGGGAACCCCGTTGGTGTTCAGATCGGCCGACTCTCCGCTTGCGATATCGCACTCGTCCGGAATGCGGTTTGCATTGCAGTCCTCGCTGCGATCAAGGTAGACGTCCAGAATGTCCGCGCTCCCGTTGCCGTTGCAGTCCGTGCCCCCGAATATCTCCTGGAACAGGCCCCAGTCCACCAGATCCACCTGGCAATCGCCGTTGACATCGAAGATCGCGCATTCCGGCGTGACGTACATACCGGGGCCGGTCAGGCAATCCGAGAACAGGGCGTAGTCGTCCAGGTCCACGGCGCCGTTCGCGTTCGCGTCGAGCGGCAATTGCGGCGTTGCCACGATCAGGGCATCCGTGCCGTCCTCGAACTGCACGACGAAAGCCACCTGGCCCGCTTCGTTGATGCTCACCCAGCGGGGATATGCCGATTCAATGCCCGACACCCGTTGCCCGGCGATCTCCGTCACTTCCGCGATTGCCACGGCCTTGTTGTTGACAAACACGCCGCGCCGCTGTGCAAGAAGCTGCGCCACGTACGCGATGTCGCCCCTGCGATTCCCGTCCAGGTGCAGGTAGGTGGTAGCGGGCTCTCCATCGATCGTATCCAGCAGCGCATGGATCATCCGTTGCTCACCAGACGGCAAGTACTGGAAGATCGGACCCGTCCGGTAGTGAATCCCGCCCGCGGAATCGCGCCGCGGTTCTCGAGGTCGGTCGATGCGATGCCCACCGACCATGTCTCCGCTGCGGACGATGAGGGAGTCCTGGGTCACAATCGCAAACCGGCCGGTGCTCTCCACCTCGGCAACGACCGTGCCATCGTCACCGAGTCCGTGGGCGCCGTCCGGAGTGATGCTTTCCACGCGAAAGCCGTCGATAACCTCATACTGCTGGATCTCCGGCGTCACGTCATGCGTGGCGGTATCGATCGACAACAGTGCCGGCCACGAATCGCCGATGCGTCTTCCAAACACCAGAAGGCGTCCTGCATCATCGTGCTCCAGGTACTCGGTGGACGCGAAACTCAAGAGCGTGACCGGACCGCTCCCACCCGGATCCGTCTGGACGAAGACCTGTCCGTTGACATACACGACCGGTCCCGATTCCGCGGTCGACGCCGGCAGGTAGACGTTTCCGTTCGCGTCGATCCGGGGCAGACGGACTTCCGTGAGCTGCTGTCCGCCGAGGATCATTCCCGGGCCGATCGCCTCGAAGGCGCCGTCCGATTGTTCGACAAAGGCAAACCCGCCTGCGGCGACGCCGGCCTCGAACGAGACACGCCCGTTCTCCTGAAGGTCGAATCCGCCCAGGCTGTTGACGTTGTGCCCAAGGATCACGTCGCCCACTCGTGCGGCCACGCGGTACGAGTACTCCGTCTGCTGCACCACGTTCTCCGGGCAGCCATCCCCGTAGGCGATGAGCCGCCCGTCCATCGTCACCACGTAGACCGTTCCATCGTCCGCGATCGCCGGCGCCGAGCGGCAGATTTCCGATTCCACGTGCCACAGCACGGATCCGTCCGACGGTGAGAGCCCGACCAGACTCGCCCCGTCCTGGAACAGAACCGTTCCGGCGCCGTCAATCACGGGCGCCGGAACCCAGGTACTCTCCGAGGTGGAGACGTACATCCACTTCTCCATCCCGTCCGCTCCGACGGCCACGACGGCCGGGCGGAACGGATACGAGTAATGACCCGGGACGTAGAGCGTACCGTCCGCGCCGATGGCCGGCGAGCCCGTGAAGGGAACGTCTATGGTGAAGTCCGTATCCGCGAATGTGTGCGTCCAGACCTCCGAGCCGTCCGGGTTGCGTGCCCAGAGCTGATTGGGGTCGACCGTACAGTACACGGTTCCCGTGGACCCGATGGCCGGGCCGCCGCTCTCGTTTCCGGTGCTCAAGGACCATACCTCAAGACCACTGAGAGGATCGAGTTTGAACGTGGAATGTCCGTTCGACGCGTGAACGCCCCCGTCGGTGCCCAGCGCGACGTGCGAGTAGAGATCGCCGCCGACTTCCTGAGACCAAAGCACCGTTCCGTCGGCGCTCCGCTTGAACAAGCCCCCCGTTCCGCCGCCGTAGTAGTTCCCGTCGGCGTCCAGCGCCCCGGGCAGCACGTCGCCTCTGTCTGACTTCGTCGGAGCGCCCCAGAGTTCACTGCCATCCACATGATTCAGCCGGACGAGGCCGGAACTCGCCGGAACCAGCACATTTCCGTCCGCCCGCACCGTGGCTGGGGCGCGAGGGAAAATCCATTTCTTCCAGCGCAGGGAGCCGTCCGGCTTCAGCGCCACGAAATCCTCCGAAGTGGATGCCGCGTAGATCGACCCGTCGGGGCCGATTGTCGGTGTGTTTGTCAGGGTTCCGCTGTCTCCGAGAATCTGAGTCCATATCCGACGCGGTGAGTCCGGAACCGTGGCCGACGCGCGCCCGGTTCGTTGTGCATCGTGCTGGTACGTGGACCAGCCCTCCGCAGGCCCGATGCCGCACGCGTCCACATGACACAGGGTCTCCGCTCCCTGGAACGCGCCGCCCTGCTGCTGGCATTCCGCTTCGGTCAGCAGCTCACACTCCACAGCAACGCAGCAGGCACCGACCGGCGTCCCCCCGGTTACGCCATTGAG
>CAZBFW010000013.1:15155-17807 GCA_964491135.1 uncultured Phycisphaeraceae bacterium
GCCATTGAGAACCGCGTAATGCACCCACGGACCCGACGGTGCACTCGCCTGCCATACAACGCGGTTTCCCTGGATCTCCGGCTCAAGATCGTCGTAATCGTTGTCCGTCAGCTGATACTCCGCCCCGAGGTAGTACAGCATCAACTCGAAGTCATTCCCGTCATTCCGGCTGAACACCACGGCGTCGCCCCAGACCGCGGGTCGAACATCGTCGACCTGGTTCATGGTAAGGACGTGCGCGCCTTCACCGGCCCGCCATCGCCAGATCTCCCGCGTATTGCCCACCCCACTGTACGCGCTCCAGACCACGGAGTGACCGTCGGTTCGCGGCTGCGTGTCGTCATACTGATTGTGGGTGAGCAGTCGGTATGTCCCCTGATCCCACATGTGGATTTCCTGGCCGTATTCCCCTTCGGAGTTCCACACGACGATTCCGTTCATGACCGCCGCGTGGCTTCCGCCGGGCAGCGTCCACTGGTTGGGCCCCGCGGTGAGGATCAGGTGGTCGTCATACTGATCGAGCCAGACCATCGAACCCCCGCCCGCATCGGGCGCGCGGTCATCCCACGTGTTGTCCGTGAGTTGCGTGATCACACCGGCATGCCACTGCAGGATCTCCCAGTCCGCCGAGTCCACGCGGAGCTCCCAGATCACTCGGTCACCGCTGATACGGGGGTTGTAGCCGTCGGCCAGAACCGTTGGTGACGGATCGCCTTCATGCCACAGGTAGACCTGGTCGTTGGAGTACCATACGTAGGAAGTGCCCCATACATCCGGCGACCGGCCTCCGGCGATCGTGTGGACTTCCCAGGTAGGCGTCGCGACTGCTCGAGTCGCGGCAGGGCCCGCGAGAACTCCAGCCACGATAATGAGGAGAACGTGGTGGGTGCGCACAGCTATCGTGGTCGACATCGGAAAACCCTCCTTCGCATGGGGCCGTCGCTGCTGCAAATGCATCTTGAGCGGATGTGCATCTCGCGCATCCGCAAAGCACGGAGAGCGCGTCTATCCAGGCGCCAAGCCCGGGAAGCTGACGCATCCGCTTCCCTTCCGTCAAGACACTCGATGTAGACGAGATCACTGTCACCAGGATTCGGCGCCTCTCGGCTACGCTGGTTGTCCGGAGCTTGGGTATCCAGTATAGCACGGAACGCGGGCGGACGTAGTACTGGAGCGCGATCGCCCGATCCTGTTTTGCGTTAGGACTGGGCGGTTCCTACAGCATTGCCGGACCTGCTGACGCCGTCCACGCGGAGTTCGGATGTCCAAAGCTGGAATCAAGCCGGTAAAGCGCCAACGGAAATTCTGGCTCGGCGAAACCGGCGTGTGTGAAGGGCTTCGGCCCTATTCGCTGTTCACAACCCCGCCCTCCCCCACCTTCACCTCCACCGTCCGACGCACCACGGCGCCCTTGGGCGGCCGGGCGTCCAGGGTGACGCGGTAGGTGCCGGGTCGGGCGTACGTGTGGCGGGGTTCGGCGATGGGGGAGGTCTGGTCGTCACCGAAGGACCAGAGGTACTGCGCGGGCTCAAAGGAGGATCGGATCTTGAACTGCACGGTCAGCGGGTCGTCGCCGGTCTGGATGGCCCGGATGTGCATCCACGGCACCGTGCGTACCACGTTTTCGAAGAAGGTGCACGCCTCCTTGGGATGCCCCTGATGCCCGCCGCCTTTCTCCGAGCGAACCACGTTCACCCGATGTTCCTCCAGCCAGTCCGCGCACTTGCGGCCCTCGCGGCCGGTCAGCACGTCCTCCGCCCCGTAGAGCACGAACACGGGCTGGTGCGGGTCGACACGCGCCACCGCGTCCGCGAAGAGCACGGGATCAAAATTCCCTTGCAGCACAGCCACGGCTCGAAACACGTCCGGATTGCGCAACCCGGTGAACAGGCTCGCATAGCTGCCCGCCGACCAGCTCACCAGAAACACCCGGTCGTCGGAGATGTTGTACGCCCCGCGGGCGTGCCGGACCACGTCCAGAATGGTCTGCTCGTCCCGCCGCTGCCGCCGGACCTGCTCCCGGGCATTGTGAAACAGGCGGGCGGCCGTGCCCTTGAGGTTCGGGGCGATCGCCACGAACCCCTTCTCTTCCGCCAGCTTCACCCAGTCGCCCATCTGCCGGCGAGGCGTATCGAACGGCTCCGTGCCGTGGCACAGCACAATCAGAGGATGCGCGTGGGACGGTTCGTACACCGACGGAACGTACACCAGGTACTTCTCGCCGGACAGCGGCTCCTCCATGGTCAGGATCTGGTTGGGAACGCTGGCGTCGCGATATTGCGGGCAGCCCGCGCAGACGCACAGCAGAACCACCGGAACGACACGCCGCCAGTCCGATCGAATGATTCGTTTCATGCCGTTTCCTGCCGGAAGAGAGGCGATTGCGACGCACTCCGGGTTGCACCGCGTGCTTCCTGAACGACAGTCCCGGCCGCACGTCGGGGCGCCCAGACTCTACCGTCGCAGGCTCCACCCGCACGCACCGAGAAAACCCTCAAACGCGGTGCGGAACGACGCGATGTCGTCATCCACCAGCGTGCGGGTCGGGTCCCCGATGCGGCACCGGACGGTCAGGCTCCGCCGGCCGGCCGGGACCGACTTGCCCTCGTAGCACCCGACGTACGAGACCCGCTTCAGCAGAGCGTGCTCAAA
>CAZBFW010000014.1:0-17802 GCA_964491135.1 uncultured Phycisphaeraceae bacterium
CACCACCCTATCCTACACTCTTTCCCTACACGACGCTCTTCCGATCTCCGCGAACGCCGGCGCGTTTTGCGATCCTTCGAACACGAACCCACCGAGTTCCCCCCGCAGCCGCCCCCGGAGGAACCGCCGTCGAAGGAACGCCCGACCGCCTGCCCCGCGTGCGAGTACAACCTCACCGGCAACACCACCGGCGTCTGCCCCGAATGCGGCACTCGCGTGTGGGATCCCACCATCGAACCGCCTGCCTGAGGGCGCTTATGAAACAGGCCTTCCCAGGCAACCGCGCCGCGCGCGGTCAGCGTCGACAAAGAGAGGAATTCCAGGTCTAGCTGTATTGCAGGGCTTGCAGGCGGTCGTCGATCTGGGCCAGGATGGCCGGCACGTCGTCGGACTCCGGTCGCTTGAATTGCCATTCGGTGAGAATCGCCCGGCCGGCCTCCAGGTCCTTCGGCACCGCGGTCAGCACCCACGAGCGGAAGCCGCTGAGCACCTCAGACAGGCAGGGGACGAGGGCCGCCACGTGATCCGCATCGCGGCAGGCGGCCACGGCCTCCAGCGCGAAGGCGGCCGCCCGGTGCGGGGCCGCCGTGGCCAGACGCTGGATCGCCAGCCGAACGGCCGGCAGCACGATGTCCGCCGCCCGGCGTGACTGCTGCAACAACCGCGTGAGGTCAGACAGGAACGGCTGCACGTCGCACTCGTGGCGGAGACAATCGGCCAGGTGCTTCTGAACGGCGATGTGCAGCTTGTCCAGCAGGGCCGCCTCAAAGGAATTGACCGTCGCAAGGTCCGCACGATCCTCGGTGAGCCTCAGCAGGTCGGCCGTCCGGGCCGACGCCGCGGTATCCGCATCCAGCGCCAGGGCCGCAATGCGATCCAGGGCCGCCACCGAGCAGTCCGGAATCGCCTGCGACGTGATTTCGGCCAGTGCCTTGCAGCGTCCGTCGCGATAGTGACTCTCCACCATCTGAAGCCAGGCCGATTCCTTTCGAGCCGGGGTGGCGCTCTGCGATTCCGGCTCCAGGTACGTCACCTTCTGCCCGCGCACGAGACGTCGAGCCTTCTGCAGGTCCCCGTTCACCGCGCTGAGGCCGTACGGCCGCCCCACCGTGTACCGCAGCCCCGCGGAGAACGAGACCTCGGCCCGCAGCGGCCCGGGCACGCCGAACAGAACCGCCTCGATCCAGTCGCCCGGATCAAACGTGCCGCCCGTCACCACCCGCTGCTTGCTCAGCACCAGCGACAGAGCGTACACCACCCACTCCGCGCCGCAGCGTTCCGCGGCCGCCGCGGCGCGCTCGGCGTCCGTCCGGTTCGACGGCGTAAGCACCAGCTCATCCAGAACGTGCGGCGGCTGAAGCTGCACCTGGAGCGCCCCGCACGCATCGACGGCCATCAGCATGTTGGACGGGTTGTAGCCGAACCGCGCGAAATCCGCCTCCGCGATCACCGTGATGTGCGTGTAGATGCGCCGCACGCCGCGGCCGGTGTGCTCCGCCCCGGCGTCGCAACTGTAGGAAAGGGCGAGCCGCCCGGTGCTCAACCGATAGAAGGCGACCGCCGAGGCATCCGGCCCGTCGTCACAGAGCCCGCCGTGCGACGGGCTGCGCGTGGTGATGTCCCGCTTCTCTTCCGGGGTCAGCCCCTTGCTGGCCGCGATGATACGGTATCCCTGCCCGGTCGGCGTGCGAACCGAGGAGAACACAGCCTGGTCGCAGGTGACGGTGGCGGATGCCGCGGCCGCACCGGCCGGGGCCTCCATCACAGTCGGCTGAGAATCCACTGAAACGGCTCCAGGATTCCGCGCGGCGCGCAGTGGAGCGGCACCGACACGATGTTTCCGTCCTCATCCGTCCCGTAGGCCAGAGAGCCCACCACCGAGGCCGCAAAGAACCGCACGCTCTGGAAGCGGGCCTCGCAGATGTTCCACGTGCGGTTGAGGTTGGTCTGGGCGAACTTGGCCGGATTGTCGAAGCTTTCCGGACAGTAGTCCGCCTTGCAGAGCACGACGGCCACCGGAACGTCAATTTTGTCGCCCCGCTTGACCGCGAACATGTCGTCCACGTAGCTCATCAGCTTCAGGCCGAAGAAATCCGGCTGCGGCGAGCCCGTGCTGGCCACCGCCGCATCGATGAGCACGATGCACCCTTCGCTCTTGGCGAGCAGGTTGTGGATGACCTGGAACGACTTGGGGTTGTCCACCTCGGCCGCCAGGGCCTCGCCCGCCATGTCCGGCATGACCAGGTCAAACCAGTTCGTGCCCCCCCGCCGCTGCACGACCTGGTAATACGCCCAGTTCCACAGGTCCACTTCGCTCGGCGTCTTGGGCGGGAAGCCCCGGCGCGACAGGTAGCTGATGACCGCCTGCTGGAGATTGACGGAGTACGCCCCCTTCGGGATGGCCTCAAAGTCTCCCGCCCGCTTGGACAGCATGTCCAGAAGGAAGCCCAGGTACACCGTCTTTCCGACGTTGGTGTCGCCGATGACGCTGATGATGCAGGGTTCGCGGTCCTGCTGAACCGCCTCCTGGATCAGCGCCATGGGCGCCGAACACTCGGAGCAGAGCACCGCCTCCGGGTCGTTCTTCGCCTCGCAGATGAGGCAGTAATGAATGCGTTCCGCCAGGGCTGAACTCATGAGATCACGATTCGCTCCGCCGCTGCGGCTGCCCCTGCAGCCAAGTCGCGTCCTTCAGGTCCATCGCACACCGGAAACCCACATTGTGCGAGCGGGCCAGGGCAATCAGGCCCGTTCGAAACGTGCTCGTCGCCTGATTCTCGAAATACGTGTCAAACGCCCCGCCCCGCAGGCCCTTCATGGGCATCTCACCCAGCACGGGCCGGCCGTCGGCGTCCGTCACCTCAAAGTCCGAGCTGTTCCACTCCCAGATGTTCCCGACCAGTTGCAGCACGTTGTTCGGCGCGGCGCCCTGCGGGTAGGCGTCCACCGGCACCGTCTCGCCGATGCCGGAAATCCAGAGATTGCACCGGTCGCGGTCCATCGCATCGCCCCACGGGAACCGGCGATAAATGTTCGCGGAGCTGCGAATGTGCCAGCTTGCCGCCATCTGCCATTCCGCCTCCGTGGGCAGACGCAGCCCGCACCACAGGGCATAGGCCCGCGCCTCAAACCAGCTCAGGCCGACAACCGGGTGGTTGGCCAGCCGATGATCGTGCCGCCCCCCGCGCCAGTACCGCGGACCGGGCGTGCCGGTCTGGTCGTGAAACTCGATCAGGTGCGGCCAGATGTCCTTGGGCCACAGCTCAAGTTCGTCGTACGCATCGGAGTCTACGAATCGCTGAAACTGCGCGTTCGTCACCGGCGTGACCGCGACCAGAAACGAGTCCACGGACAAATCGATCTCGGGCGTTCCCGGCTCATCACTCAGCGTGGTGGGCAGGCTGACCGTGCCGTCCGGCACCAGCGCCATCCGCTCTTCCAGAAGGTTCGCGGCCGCCTGCAGAACGGCGTCGCCGCCCGGGTGGGTCCGCCACTTGTCCGCCTGCCGCAGGATCAGCCCGAACCGCTCCTGCTGCCACAGGCGCTTCAGTGGATCCCGCTGCGGCGGCTCCGCCGGCGCGGGCTCGTAGGCCCGCTCGGCCGCAGCCGGCGCACCGGCCGCCGCCCCGGCTTCACCATCGCCGGACGGGCGTCGTTTTCTGGAGAAGAGGTTCAGTGCCATCTCTGGCTCACTTTCCCGATTACATTCCGCCAATCGCACGACGCTTGGCATCGCGCCGCAGCTTGCGGAACCGGTCCACCAGTCCGCCCGATTCCTTCGGCGGCTCCGGCGCCACTGCCGGCGCCTCCGGTACGGCCGCCGGCGCGGGCGGCGTTTCAACGATCGGCTTGACCGGCTGCACCGGCTCCGGCGGCGGTACGCCGAGGCGTTCGGCCAACTGCGCCCGTTGCGCGGTCAGTTCCCGGCGTTCCCGCTCCAACTGCTCCTGGAGCGTGGCGATGCCTTCTCGAGCCTCGTCCAGCTCACGCCGCTGCGACGCGATCCGGGCCTCGGCATCGGCCAGCTCCCGATCCCGCTGGTCAAACTCGTGGCTGCGGGCTTCGAGTTCCGTAACGGCCGCGGTCAGATCCGCTTCCAGCCGGGCGACCTCTTGCGCCTTGGTCTCCACCTGGCTCCGGGTCCGTTCCAGCGATTCCTTTTCCGCCCGGATGCCCTCCAGCTCTTCTCGCTCGCGCGACAGATCGTCTCGGGCGCCTTGCAGAGACTTCTCCAGGTCGTCCACGTTCTTCTGACGCGACTCGAGCTCACGCGCCAGCTCGTCGAGCGTCGCCTGGCGAGCGGCGCAGTCCTGTTCGCGCTGCTCAATCCCCCGCTGACGGGCGTCGGACTCGCTGCTGTGGACGGCCTGTTCACGCTCCAGGGAGGCCTGGACCTCCTGCACCTTCTGCCACTGCTGCTCAATCGATTCGTTGCGGGTACGCAACTCCTGATCGATCCGGGTCACGATGTCGGCCCGGGCCTTCATCTGCTGCTGAACGGTGCCGATTGCGGCGCGGAGCTTCTCACCGAGAGCAAGAATCTCGGCGGAAGCCGGGTCCGCTTGTGATGCCGTTTTCCGCTCGGCCATGTCACCTTTCCGCCGGTCCGACCGCCGGCTCGAGCCGCGGCGTCCGCATGGCGCAGCCTCTCCGACCGGACACTTCCACAACTGGCAACGTACAATAAGACTCGGTGATTTGTCCCGTGGACTTTTGCACCGGGGTTTTCGGACGGCGCACTCCCGTCGCGGCGAAGCCGACTTCTCGGACCCTTTCCGTCCTTCGGCGGAACCGCCAAGCTCGCGTTCTCCCGCCGTCCCATAAAGCACGACCGCAGCGCGGGCAAACGGTTTTCTTGGCCGCTGGTCGGACCCGAATTGTATGCTGAGGGTGCGAGGGTGCCGTCCGGCGACCCGCACCGTGGCGCGGATCGTCGGAACGCGACACCCCGGCGCGTCGGCCGAAAAGCGTCCTCGCAGGCCTGGCCGACCGCGCCGGTCGATGGAAGACCCAACGGGGGGCAGCGCCGCCACAGGGTTGTGGCAAGCTGCGCGACGATGGCTAAGGGAAAAGCACACGACAGTCGCCCCGCGGCGGCAACGCCGGGTCCGGCCCTGGCCGCCGACCTCGCCGCCGCAGACGCACAGCGCGGCGCCGCGCTGGATTCCCTCTCCCAGAAAGTTGCCGTCTTTGAAAAGCAGGCCGGCGAATTGCTGGCCCGACTCCACCAACAAACCACTGAGCACGCTTCCCGCGAAGCCGAAGTGTCCAGGCGTCTGAGCGAACTTCAGCAGGCGCAGCCCGCCCTGGCCGAACGCGAGCAAACCCTGGAGACGGCCCGCAAGGAACTGGAAGCCGAAAAGCAGCAACTCGCCCCGCAGAAACAGGCCCTGGACGAACAGATCGCCCGGGTCCGCGAGCGGGAAAAGCACCTCGAAGAAACCCAGGCCGCCCTGGAGGCCCGCGAACGCTCGCTCCAGCAGAGCATTGCACAGGCGGACCGGCGTGAGGCGGAACTCAGCGCCACCCGGGAAACGCTCGACCAGCGCGAGGCCACCCTGTCCCGGCAGGAGCAGGAACTCGCCGAGCGCCAGCGAGCCATCGAGGAGGCGACCGGCCAACAGCGCGATCAGCTCCGCCAGGATCGTGAGAAGCTCAACGCCGAATTGCGAGACTTTGAGACGCGGCGAGCCGAGCTGGACGAGGCCCGCGAGGACGTTCGGCGACGCCAGGAGGATCTGGACGAGGCAGCCAAGGCCCTCGCCGAGGCGGACGAGGCGGTCAAGCAGCGGCTGGAGGCCGCCCGCGCCCGCGAAAGCGAGTTGTCCGCCCGCCAGCGGGAGGTGGAGGCCCGCGACCGCGAGCTGGACGCCGAACGAGCCCGCTGCGCCGAGGTGACGGAGGAGTACGCGGCCAGAAACCAGGAGCTGGCGGCCCGCACGCAGCAGCTTGACGCTCGCCAGCGTGAACTGGAAGAGCAACGTCGCCAACTCTCCGACCAGGGCAAGGAACTGCGCGAGCTGCGCGAGTCCTTCGAGGCCAAGCAGGCCGCCATCGAATCGGACCGGACCGCCCTGGAGCTCGAACGCCAGCAGCAAGGCGCCGGGTTCGCCCGTCAGTATGAAGAGCTGGACGAGGCCCGCGCCGAGGTCAACCGGCAGCGAGCCGAGGTGCAGCAGCAGCTCACCGAGCTGCAGGACCGCGGCAACGACATTGAGGCACGCGAGCGGGCCCTGGCCGCCGGCCGGGAGGAAACCGACTCCGCGCGTGCTCGGCTGACCGCCCGTGAACAGAAGCTCAACGAGAAGGCCGCCCATTTCGAAGAACGTGAGGCCGAGATGGGCCGGCGTCTTCAGGCCTTCCAGAAGACGGAAGACTCCCTGGCCGAGCAGACCGAACGCCTGGAGGAGCGGCAACAGCAGATCGCAGCGGCGGAACACGAAATCGCGGAGGCCCGCAAGGCCTTCCAGCGGGAACAGACGCAGGCCCAGGAGAAACTGGAGGTCCGCAGTCACGAACTCGACCATCTGCGAAACGAGGTCGAAAAACACTGGAATCAGGCCAAGCAGCGGCTGGATGAAGGCGACCGCCGCAAGGCGGAGCTTGCCGAGCGCCAGCGGCAGCTTGAGGCGGCGGAGGCCCGGCTGGCCGAAAACCGCCAGCAGGTGGAACAACTCGATCGGACGCTCGCCGCCCGCAGCGAGGAACTCGCCCTTCGGGAGAACAAGCTCGCGGAGCAGACCGCGGAAGTGAGCCGGCTGCGCGAAAAGCTGCGCGTCCGCGAGAAGGAAATCGCGGACGACCGGGCGGCCCTCGACGCGGAACGCAAAAAACACGGGGCCGGCTTCGGCAAGCAGTACGAGGAGCTGGAAACCCGCCGGGCGGAAATCGCCCAGCAGAAGGAGCAGGTCCAGCTCCAGCACGACGAGTTGGCCGGGCGTGAACGCGCCCTGGAGACTCAGGCCCAGGACCTGCTGCAGCGTGAACAGAAGCTGCAAGCCGCTCTGAAGCAGGCCCAGGATCGCGAGCGACAGGCCGCCGAGCAGTCCGCCCGCCTGCAACAGCTCCAGCAGGAGCTGGACGCACGCCTGGAGCAGATCACGCGGAACGAGCAGGAAACCACGCAGCGCGTGCGTGAACTTGAACGCACGCGCGGCGAGCTGGAATCCCAGAAGAAGGCCATCGCGTCCGAGCGCGAAGCCCTGGACCGCCGGCAGAAGGACGCCGGCGCCGCCGCCGGACAGAGCGACGACGAACGCCAGGCGTTGCAGGAGCAACTGGCCGATGCAGAGGCGCGGTGCCGCGAGCTCGAAACTCTCGTCGCGGACGGCAAGACGGCAGACACTTCGGCACAACCCGGCGACGAAGCCGCCCGCGACCTTCAGAAGAAGGCCCGCACGCTGGAGCAGGAACGGCGCGAATTCGCAGAGTGGCAGAAGCAGGCCGAAGCAAGCCTCGCCGCACAGGTGGAAGAGGCCGAGAAGGCGATTCAGGACCAGGAACGCCAACTCGCCGAACGCGAGGAGACGTTGAACAAGCTCGAAGCAAAGCTCAGCAGCGGAAGTCTGGAAGCGCTGGTCTCGACGCCGCCGAAAGAGGCGCCGGCCCCTCGCGCCGTCGAAGCCCCCGCGCCGGCGGACCCGCCCCGGGCCAAGAGCCCGCGAGAGGCCGCCAGGCCGGCGACCACGAGCAAGGCCGCCGCGACGCCCGAACCGAAGCGCAAGGACCCCGCGCCAAAGCGTGCGCCGCAGCCCGATCCGCCCAAGGTCAAATTCGTGCCCGGAGCCCAGCCGGAGCCGCCGACGGCAGCCTGCGCAGACGTGCCCCTGCCGCCCGGACTGGACGAGGAGACGCAGAGCAAGCTCAAGACCTTGCGCCGCCTCTCGCCCGGAAGGTCCGATCAGGAGTTGCTCAAGCAGATCCGATCCGAGCAGAAGTCCGAGAAGCCCAGGGGCAAACGCGGCTGGTTCGGGCGCAGGAGCTAGCGCAGGTCCGCTATCTCACGGGAGACCTTATTGGGACCCGCGCGCTGCGGGAATCAGTCCAACACCGGCACCGGGCGGACCGATACGGTAGAAGACTCCGCGGTCAGACCCTTGTTTGACGGGCGACCATGAGAAAACGAGTAAGCAACAGATTGGGGCAGTGGAAACAGCGGCCGGCCGAGGACCCGCCCAAGCGGTCCCGGATCGGACTGCTTGGCATCCTTTTCTGCGCCCTCCTTCTGGCCGCCGCGGCGGGCTACCGCTTCTACTACCAGCCGACGCAGGCGGTCGCCCAGGCGGACCCGCTTGCCAACCTGCTCCGACTGGCCGAACGCAACGTGGCCTCCGCCGATTTCGCCGCGGCGATTGAGCATTACCAGCAGGCCCTGCGGATCGAGCCACGCAACGCGGACCTGATCTGCAGGCTCGCCGAAGCCCAGGCAGCATCCGGCGACGTGCCCGCCGCGATTGAGAGCTATGGTCGGTCCCTCGACGCCGATCCGAACCACCTCACCGCGCTGACCCGCCGCGCCGAAGTGTATTCACGAAGCGGCGATCACAAATCCGCCGTCGCGGATTACGACCGGATTCTCGAACGATCCGCAGACAACCACGATGTGCGCGGACGACGCGCAGCCGCGCGCCTGGCCGCCGGTGACGCACAAGGCGCCGCGGAAGACGCCGGCCGCGTGCTCTCCGCGACCGGCAATCGGGCGGATATGCTCCTGGTGCGCGGTCGCGCCAATCTGCAGCAGGGCCTGATCGGCCCCGCCGAGGACGCCCTGAACCTGGCCATCGAGCTGGCCCCGGACAACGCGGAGGCCTGGAACGCCCGCGGGCAGGCCCGCCTGCGGCGCGGAGACGCCCCGGCCGCCGAAGCGGACCAGACCCGGGCCATTCAACTTCACCCGGTGATCCCCGACTACTACATCGATCGCGCCCTGGCGCGGCGGGCGTGCGAAAACCATTCCGGCGCCGTCGCCGATCTGAGCAAGGCGCTGGAACTGCGGCCGAACGACGCCCGGGCGTTCCTGGAACGGGCCAATGCCCGTCGCGACCGCGGCGATCGGTACGGCGCCGTGGATGACTACACGCAGGCCATCCGCCTGGCGCCGGACAGCGCCGAGGCGTATTACCATCGCGGGACGACGCGGGCGGCATGGGACAAGCTCCCCGGCGCCATCGCCGACTTCAACCGCGTGATCGCCGTTCAGCCGGACAACATCAACGCGCACGTCGCCCGGGCCGACGCCCGCGAGCGCTCCGGCGACTGGGACGGCGCCATCGCCGACCTGAACCAGGTGCTGAAGCTCGATCCGAAGAACGCCTTTGCCTTCTGCACGCGCGGCGACATCCGACGGCAGACGGGCGATCTGAAGAGCGCCCTGGAAGACTATGACCTGGCCCTGAAAACCAACCCCGAATACAGCTACGCCTACTACAGCCGCGGCCAGGCCCGCTGGGACAGCGGCAACGTCCAGGGCGCCCTGGCCGACTTCCGCTGGGTGGTCGACCACGCCACCGATCCCAGCCTGGTCAGCCTCGCCTCCCGCTACCTCACCGCCGCCGACTCGGCCTCCGCCCCCGCGCAAGAGCCGTAGACGCCGCCCGGGCTCCCGTGTTTTCCGCCCCCAAGCTCTGCTGCTGCTTCTCAAACAGTGCCCGGTCACCGCCCCATCCGCGCGCCAGCGGCTTGCCGTTTCGCGGCACGGACGAACGGGAACAGGCTGCGGCCCTGCCGGCTAATTGCACTCGGCCATCGGCTCCTCGGGGCCGGTCAGGGCCGGTCCGAAGGACGCAAGGTCGTCCGCGTCCACGTCGCAATCGCCGTTCCAGTCGAACGGCTCGCAGCCTGAAGCGGCGCAGACGCCGGAACCTGAATGACACTCCTGAAACAGCGCGAAATCCTCCAGATCCGAGTACGAGTCGTAGTTCCCATCGCCGAGGCAGTACGGCTGCGGCGTGAAGCCCAGCCCATCCACCCACATGATGAACCCGCCGCCCCACGTGTCCGCGTGGATCTCGACGTACTGGATGTTGCTCAGGCTCGGCGTGCCATTCACCGTCCGGGCCCAGCCCGTCGTCGGAGGCGCCGGGGCGTTCAGCGGGATCGAGTAGGTCCGCCACACGCCGATCGTCTCGTTCAGCTTGTCGACGGGACTGCTGCCTGAGTACCACTGGTACTGGTAGTAGTTGTTCTCGCTGTCCAGCAGGCGGATCCACGGGCTGCCGTTCTGGAATCCGCCGTTGGGGTTCACCGTGCGGAACCGCACGTTCAGGTGCGTCGCGCCGGACAGGTCCCAATGCGCGGTCTTCGTCCGCGGATAACGGATGGCCGTATCGGCGCCGCCGTCCGTGACGAACTTGATGGAACCGGCTCCGACGGGGTGATAGCCCGCGCCGGTTTCGTCCACGACGTACGTGTGCAACGCATCGGAGCCCTGGGCCCAGGCGGTCCAGTCGTAGGCGTTCAGCTCGGTCATGTCGGGCGGTGGGGCGAACTGGATGGGTCCGCCGACGGCCACGTTGCGCTCGAAGACCGCCACGTCGGTCTGGCCCTGCCAGTAGGCGATGTTGACTTCGGTGATGTCCAGCCAGGCGTAGTCAACGCCGCCATCTTTCTCAATGCGGAAGTGAAGCAGGCCGTTGGTGGCGATGACGGCCACGTAGCCGAACGGGTTGGGCCGCAACGTGTCGCCGGCGTAGGTGGTGGGCACCATGCCCGTGTCAATGGGCACGTTGGGCAGATCCCACTCCCCGTTGGCGTCCGTAATGCCCTGCGCCTTGATCTGGGTGGTGATCGGCTCACCCTCGCCGCTTCGCTCGGCCTTCTGGTACATCTTGATGGTGGCGTCGGTCAGCGGCCGGCCGTCCACGCCGATGAACCGCATCCGGACGGTGTCGGGCATACAGTACATGTATTGCCCGTAGTAGCCGTGGGCCTTGTCGTACCAATGATTCATGGCCAGCGCGGAATGCGTGGAGAAGAACGGGCTGCACCCCAGCATAAGGCACGCCGGCCCCGAGTAGCCCTGCCCGCTGACGTGGTTGTACTCGGAACTCATGTCCAGCCGGTAGAGGTCCACCAGGCCGAGTTGGTGCCCCATCTCGTGGAGCAGGCCGTAGTCGATGTCCACGTCCGCATGGTAGTAGCCCGGCGAGCGCGGATCGGAGTAGTCGGCCGCGTAGTACCGCAGCGGGAAGATGGCGTACGGCGTACGGTCAATCCCGGGCTCAGGATCACCGTCGGTCAGCACATCCAGCACGTTGTAGTGGATTCGCTTGATGCACGAGGCGTCGGCGAACATCTGGTTCATCCGGGCCGCGTGGTGCTGGAGCCAGTCGATCATGTCGTCGGTGACGGCCTGCGGGTAGCCCGGCGTGCTCTTCTCGCGGAAATCCTCGATGAAGCTGACGTCCACGTAGGTCAGGAACGGCACGGACATCGTGTCGATCGCCAGTTCGTTGTTGCCGGCACGGGCGTCGGCCGTGTCGATGGTGAACTTCACCTCGTGCGACGTGCCGTCCCAGGTGCGGCTGAGGGAGCGGGTGACCGTTGCGCCGGGTGCGATCGGCCCGGCGATGCTCACGGTGCCAACCACGGCGTCGTCGTACCGCCACGTGCCGGCGATGGGGCCGGCGATCGTGTTCGTGCCGCGGTTGCGGAGAGTGGCCGTGTAGGTCACGGTGTCACCGACGTCCGGCCATCGCTGGGTCTCGCCGGTCTGGCCGCCGCCGAGGCTGGTGGCCGCCGAGAACCAGTACGGCCCATAGCCCGACGGCTCGGTCACGTTGTAGTAGGTGTACTCCGGCAGGTAGCGCGGATACTGGGGCCAGCGGGCCAGGCTGGCGATCTGAAGGTCGGTTTCGTCGCGCGGCGTGCGCGGCCCGACGGACTGGACCACGTCCACCTCGGCCCCGCCGACGGACACGCTGGTGACCGCATAGTGGTAGGCCGTTCCGTTCAGGGCGGTGCTGTCCGTGTATTCGTCTGTGGACACGCCGCCGGGGACAGTGGCGATCGGCGTCATCGCGCTCACGTTCGAGAACGGGCTGGTGGATCGATACACGGCGTAGTGGTCAAACTGTCCGGTCGGGTCGATGACGGGCTTCCATGAGAGGGCCGCAGCGTGGTTCAGGGCGACGGCCGCCTGATTGGCCGGCGGGGGCAGCGACATGGTCGCACCCTCGTTCAGGTCGAAGGCGTTGAAGAGGTTGGCGTAGTCGAACGTCGGCGAGTCACCGTCGCCGTTGCTGACGATCCACTGGATTCGCGTCGGGATGTAGAGCAGCCCGTCGGCGGACAGGGTCGGCGTGGAATGGGCCACGCCGTTTCGGTTCGGCTGGACAGGGAGTACGTCCAGCACCTCGCCATACGTGCCGTTGTCCCGTATCGCGCGGTATGCGCCGCCGTCGTTGTTGCCGACGAATACGATGCCGTTGGTGTTGACCATGTTTTGCGCCACGATCGGCGAGGCCCGATTGCCGTCCCAGCCGCCGCTGCCCGTCGGGTAGCTCCACTTGAGGTGTCCGGTACGGGTGTTGATCGCGTACAGTCGTCCGTCGCCCTGCTGACTGACCGTCTGGAAGAAGAACGTGCTCCCCGTATGGCTCAGGCAGCCGGCGGATGCCGCCAGTTGGGGGTTGTTCACGCCGTCGATCCAGTCGTAGACCTGCACGAAGGGTTCAGTCCCCCACAGCGAATTGCCGTCGGCGTCCAGACCGATGACCCAGACGTCGCCGCTGCCGGCCGGCGCGTAGATGTTTCCGTTGTCCGGATCGACGGTGACCGAGCCGTCCACGAACTGCGCCGGCACCGACCACAGTTCGGCGCCGGTGTCCCCGTCGAAGCACTGGATCTGGTTCCATCGTCCGCCGGTGATGACCTTCAGGCCGTTGGTGTCGATCAAAGCCGGGCCGCTGAAACAGGTCCCGTTTGCGGACTCGGCCGCCCAGGTGTGCGTGATTGCGCTTCCGTTGTCCGTCGCGCCGTAGGGCCGATCGCTCCAGGCGAACCGGAAGATGCGTCCGTCGGGAGCGATGACGGGCGAACCCTGACTCATCTGCCAGGGGTTCGGGTCGCCGCCGTTGTGCCAGTACGTGGCCGGCCCCGTGGTCGCGAGGAAGGCCATGAGCGGGTGCCCGGGCTCGCCCGTGGCGTCGTTTCCGACGTAGATGGTTTGGCCGTTGTTGGAGAACGCCGGGGTGAAGGCGCCGATGCTCTCGCCGCCGTACGGATTGCCGTACCAGAAGCGCTTGCCGGTGTGCCGGTCCATGCCCTGCACACCCTTGGGCCAGTGGTAGCCACAGACGACGATGTCGGCCCCGGCCGGCCCGGCCCCGTCAAAGAACACCATGCTGCTGCTGCTCAGCCCGCCTTCTTCGGGCGAGCCGGGCGCCTCCTTCTGCCAGCGCAGCACGTCGAAGAGCGTGTCGTTCAAGCGGGACGCCGGGATGACGAAATCGGCCCGTCCCGTGTTGTGCATGTCGCGGTGCTTCATCGGCCACGAGTCGGCCAGAACCGTCGGCACGCTCAGAATCGACGCCAGGAGTGTCAACATGATGAAACGCTTCATTCGGATACCTCCATCCGTTGCAGACGGCCGACGGTTCCTCGTGGCCGGTCATGGCCGGTGCGAACGACGCCGGGTCACTTCCACGTCACGGCGACTGTCAGAGTCGAGAACACTGCAGGCGTGCGCATCCTTTCCCTCGCGACTGCCACATGCCCAGCGGTGAGCGGGACCCGGCTCCGTCTGGCCGATGGAGGGCAGAACCGCCGTCGCAACGCCTCCCTGCCCGCCCCCAGACACCGTTGGGCCGCAAGTAAGTATTGTACCGTATACCCACCCCCCCGCGCCTAGCCCTGACCGGTATTCTGGGCCCCAAGAACCGATAACACAGGCAGATGCTCACGCCTGTAACGGCTCCCTTCCGGGCTCCACCCCCGAAAAACCCGGCCGCCAACGGCACGCACCGCACGGGTGAGAGTTCGGCCCCGCCCGCCGTCCGCCCTGGCCTGCGAGAAACGGAGGCCGACCATCCACGAGCCGCCAAGAACACAACGCGATCTGCTGCGCCGCAGTACCTGCCGGCAGCCGCCGCCGGCAGAAAGCCGTCCCGTGTTTTGCCTTCGCGCACGCTCCGGCCGTCTTCCGACCATCACCGGAGGCGTCCCAGCGCCAAGCGTCGAATGTTCTATCCAGGATCCAGGACCAGCCGAAACCCGGCGTAGTACGTCCGATCGGCCGGCTGGGCGTAGCCGCGGCGAGCACAACGCTGCGCGAAGGCCACGTCAATCCACGAACCGCCTCGGACCACGCGCCACGTTCCGCTCGCCGGACCGAGCGGGTCGTCGTACGGACTGTCGCTGTAGTACGTCGGACTGTACCAGTCGTTGCACCACTCCCAGACGTTCCCGGCCATGTCGTACAGTCCGCAGCCGTTCGGAGCGAAGTACGTCACGAAACTGGTATAGGGCGGCACTCCCGTCATAAACATCGGGTGAAAACCGCGTGTCGGGCTCGTGTCGTACGAGTAGCCGGATGAACTGAAGTAGTTCGCTCGGGCGTGCTGGATCGTGTCTGTGTCCGACCATGGGAACCGGTGGCCGGACGTTCCACCCCGTGCCGCTTTTTCCCACTCCGCCTCTGTCGGCAGCCGGTACCCCTCGCCCCAGTCGCATTCCCACGTGGACAGGTCGTAGCAGAGCAGCTTGCCCTCCATGGCGCTGCGCCAGTTCGCGTACGCGACCGCTCCGTACCAGCTCACCAGCACCATCGGGCAAGTCTCCTTGCCGGACACCACGCCGAACGTGCTGCCGTCCCAGGTGATGTGACTCTCGGACGAACTGGTCGTCGTGTCGCAATATGGATAGCCTGCCCCGCTGCCATACTGGTAGACCACGCCGTTCTTGGCGACTGCAATGAGGTTGCCCTCTTTCAGGGCCCAGTTCAGTGCCTTGGCGTACTGTTGGTTCGTCACCTCGACCATGTCCATGGCGAAGGCGTCGATGTGCACGCCATGCACGGGTTGCTCGGTCGACTCGCCTTCCGCGAACGTGTCGCCCATCTGGAACTCATCGGCGGGGACGCGTACCATGATCGTCGGGATCACGAAATCCCCGAAAACCCGCTGAAACCCGGCGAAGTCGGCCAGATCCACGTCCCCATCCTCGTCGAAATCCGCATCCTCGCACTCGATGCGTGAGGCAGCATCCGGACCGCTGAGACAGGTTGCCCAAAAGACGTAATCGTCCAGATCCACGTTGCCGTCGCGGTCGCAGTCCCCCGGGCGCTTCCGCACGGCGACCCGGAACCCGAAATTGGCGTGCTCGTAGCTCGGCACCATGCTGACGGTTAGAGAGGGCGTGAGACACTCGGAGTCGGTGTTGTACGCCCCGCCCCTCGTGATGCGCGCCACGCCGAGCACGCGTTCGGTCCACTCGAACACGTTGCCGCCCTGGTCAAACGTGCCATACGGGCTCGGACTGTTCTCGTGAGCGCCGACCTCCGTCCGGTAGCATGGGCTGCCGATCGTATATCCGTTGTCATAGAACGTTGCATGATTGCCCGGGTCCGGGTCCACCAGGTCGTTGCTCGGTGTCTCGTCCGTCCCGGTCGGGTAACTCCAGTAGTCCCCTCCCGGCGCGCCGGGATCGTTCTTGTGGTACGCCGCTTTGTACCACTCGTCGTGGCTGGGCACCACCCACGTCGCGTTCGCCAGGCGCCTCACTTCCATCAGCGCCGCGTCGGTCGTGGCCCCGTTGAGATCGTAAGAACCGTTCTCGGTCGTCGAAGGTCCCTGAACGCCCGTCGGCTGCCCGTTGTGCAGCCAGTTGGCGAAACGGGCGGCATCCCCCCAGGACACGTAGTTCACGGGACGGTCCGCCCACGCGGACCCTACGATGTACGTGAGGTTCCCGGGAACTCCACCCCGCTCGATCTTGCAGCCGTTGCCGGCCTGCCACATGTTCACGTTGTACAGCCCGTACGTATCCTCGACGGCAGCCACGGCGTTCAGGAACTCCGTGTACTGCGCAGCGGTCACCTCATACGTTCCCATGTGGTACGGGTAGCCGACGGCCCCGAAGCCGCCATGAGCCGGGTCGCCCGGATTGCCCGGGTTGCCCACGGAAACGGTTTCGATGCTGACCGCCATGCAGACCGCGGCTGAAACCAATCCAGTGAGAATACCGATCGATATGAACCGTCCCGGAGTGTTCATCATGTCCCTCCTCGCGGCCGCGTGTCCGGCGGGAGTTTTCCCCTTGCTCCATCCGGATGATGGAGGGCACCACAGCCGTTGTTGTGTCTTTCTTCCCGCCCCAAGACACCACTGGGCTGCAATCTGTCATTCTACCACACCCCCACCCCCCTGCGCCTACCCCTGACCGATCGTTTTCTGCCCTGTCAAACGTGACGCCGGCGGGTATCCACGCTGGGCAGGAAGAAGCCTGTACGCGCACAGTGCAGGACGAGAGGACGAAGCAGACCCCAGCGACACCCGGCGGGCAGACACGCATCAAGAGGTTGTTATACTTGCGGGCCGAGTCCGACCCCGGGCGTACGCTTGTGAAGCGTGCCGGGAGGAGCTGATCGAAAGGAGAAGCTGTCATGCTGGCGTATCGAAAGTCTCTTGCGGCAATCGTGGTATTGACGTGTGCGCTCACCGCCCGGGCGGCGGATGCGCGGCGAGAAATCGCGTTTCCGGACATACCCGGCCACCAGACGCTAATGTGCGATTTCCACACGCACACCATGTTCTCCGACGGCAACGTGTGGCCTACCCTGCGCATCGACGAGGCCTGGCGCGAGGGGCTCGACGCCATCGCCGTCACGGACCACATTGAGTATCGCCCGCACAAAGACGACGTCAGCGACAACCTGAACCGCCCGTATGAACTGGTGGCGGATCGGGCGAAACAGCAGGACATCCTCCTGATCCGCGGCGCCGAGATCACGCACGACACGCCGCCCGGCCACTTCAACGCGATTTTCCTGGACGACGTGACGCCGCTGAACACGCCCGACCTGTACGCTCAGGTGGAGCAGGCGGCCGGCCAGGGTGGGTTCATCTTCTGGAACCACCCCGGTTGGCAGGGGCCGGAACGGGGCCGCTGGGGCGAGGAGCAGACCCACCTCTTCGAGAAAGGCTGGCTCAAGGGGATCGAGATCTGCAACGGGGAGTACTACTACCCCGAGGCCCATCAGTGGGCTGTGGAAAAGAAACTCGCGTTGCTCGGCGATTCCGACATCCACAGCCCGTCGCCCACCACGCCGTGGACGCCCCAGAACCATCGGACGCTGACGCTGGTGTTTGCGCCGGAGCGCTCGCTCGACGCGATCCAGGCCGCCCTGGAAGAGGGACGAACGGCCGTGTGGTGTGAGAACCGCCTGTACGGCCGGGAGTCGGAGTTGTCGGCGCTGTTCGCCGCGTCCGTCCGCGTACGTCCGCCGCACCACCGCACGGAGGAGCACATCTCGTTCCGGATCGACAACGCCTGCGAACTGGACCTCGAGCTCGAGCGGACGGGCACCCTGGGGCCCAAAACGCTGCGCCTGCCGGCCCGGTCCGGCACGGTGGTTCGCCTGCGTGTCACCACGACCATGCCCGCAGAGGGGATGAGCTACAAGGTCACGAACGTCCTGATCGGCCCGGACCAGCCGTTGTCGGTGCAACTGGTCGTGCCGCCGCAGTAGGGGGCGGCCCGGCGGGACCGACCCCCGGCCCGGGGATACATGCCGCGGCCCTTGCATGCCGGGGGGTTCTGGCCAACGCGCCGGGCAGGCGATATGATACGCGGCCTTTGGCGTGG